>DASUYM010000078.1:0-46582 GCA_036377435.1 Propionibacteriaceae bacterium | reverse complement strand
CAGCCATTGCCTTCGCCGCGCTGAAGGGCAGCCGCGGATCCGGTCCGGTCGCAGCCCGCTGACGCCGCGTTCGATCGTGTTTGATTGCTCGCTCCGCTCGAGGCGATCGCGCTTTGGAGCCCGCCTACTGCGTCGTCGCTCGAGGACGAAAAGCATGTCCTCTCGCTCCTCCTCAGCACGCCGGCGCGTGATCGATGCCTGAGCTTCCTGAGGTCGAGGTGGTACGCCGCGGCCTCGCCAACAGCATCACCGGACGCCAGATCGTTCGTGTGCAGGTACTCCATCCGCGGCCGGTACGTCGGCACCTCACCGGGCCTGCCGACTTCGAACTGCAAACCGCGGGGCGGACATTCGCGGAGCCGCGCCGGCGCGGCAAGTACCTGTGGTTGCCTTTCACCGATGGCGACGCCATCTTGGCTCATTTGGGCATGAGTGGTCAGTTCCGGGTCGCTGACGCCGATGCGCCGTTGGTGCCCAACACCCGGATCATCTTTACCTTCGCCGACGGCGAGCCTGGACTGCGCTTCGTGGATCAGCGGATGTTCGGTGGGCTTTCCCTCTCCCCGGGAGGCGCCGAGCTGCCGCACGAAATCGCCCATATCGGTCGCGACCCTTTCGACCCCGCGTTCGACCTGGCCGATGCCGTTTCCCGAATGCGCAGACGCAACACCGTCGTCAAGCGTGCGCTCTTGGATCAACAGCTGGTGTCGGGCATCGGCAACATCTATGCCGATGAGGCGCTCTGGACGGCTCGAATGCATTACGCCCGACCGACCCGAACAATGTCGCGTACCCAGGCGGCAGAGGTGATCACGGCCGCTGCAGGCGTCATGCGCAGCGCCCTCGAGTACGGCGGTACGTCCTTCGACGCCCTTTATGTCAACATCAATGGCTCCAGCGGCTACTTCGACCGCTCTCTGGCGGTCTACGGCCGCGAAGGTGAGCCGTGTCCACGGTGCGGTACTCCGATTAGGCGAGAGCCTTTCATGAACCGCTCGTCCTACCGATGCCCACGCTGCCAGCCTGCCCCCCGCGGGTTCGTCAAGCGCGATGCGCGAGCATTTGGTAGGGGATAGCTGCGAGCGTCGGGAGTCGCGCGCCCCCCGCACGGAGGCGAAGCGAGCAGAGGCGTTCTTCCTCTGCGAGCGACGACGACGGCGGCGGATTCCAGAGCGCGATGCGCGAGCAGATCCAAAATAGATGGGTATTGTCTAACGGTCGTGGAACGCATCAAGCACTACTTGCTCGTACGCCATGGGCACAACTGGGTTCTGCTCTTCCGGTTCGCCCTCGTTGGCGCATCCGGCGTTCTCGTCAACCTGTTCGTCGCGATCATGTGCAAGAAGCTGGGTCCTGACGAGAACAGCATCTTCTTTGACCTGCCCTTGACCGACTTCAATGCCCGCTGGTATCACGCGTACTCCACGATCGCGTTCCTTGTCGCTAACCTGTGGAACTTCGAGCTCAATCGGCTCTGGACCTTTCGCAGCGCGAAGCATGCCGGCTGGTTCCGCGAGTATTTTCCTTTCCTGACGGTGGGGATCCTCGCCCAGATCGTTGGGCTGGGGATCCTGACCCTCCTAATGCACCCAGAGTCGATGTTCTCGTTATCACCAACCATCTTCGATAATTCCACCGGCTTCCGTACCCGCTTCTACTGGGCGCAGTTGATCACGATCGCTATCGTCACCCCGATCTCGTTCCTGTTGAACAAGGTCTGGACCTTCTCTGCCGTACGCGGCAAGAACCGGACGAGCGAGCCGGCGGAAGAAACCGTGGAAAGCGAGCATCCGACGGCTGGTGTCTGACCGCTTCATGCGGCAATCTCCGGACCCGCCCTACGACTTACCAGGAGTCCCGACAGCTGTCGGTTACAGTGAGGTCGCCTTTCCGCAGCCAGATCTTCGCCTGAGTTCACACCGTCGAGAGGTGGGACGTTGTACCTCAAGAGCCTGACTTTGCGCGGATTCAAATCCTTCGCGTCGGCGACGACTCTCAACTTCGAGCCTGGCATCACCTGTGTCGTCGGTCCCAACGGTTCCGGCAAGTCCAACGTTGTTGATGCTCTCAGCTGGGTGATGGGTGAACAGGGCGCCAAGACGCTGCGCGGCGGAAAGATGGAGGACGTCATCTTCGCCGGCACATCTGGACGGGCGCCGCTGGGCCGCGCTGAGGTCGCGCTCACCATCGACAATTCCGACGGTGCGCTGCCCATCGACTACTCCGAGGTCACCATCTCGCGAACGATGTTCCGCAATGGCGGCTCGGAGTACGCCATCAATGGCACCGTCGCGCGTCTGCTCGACATCCACGATCTGCTCAGCGACTCCGGAATCGGCCGGGAGATGCACGTCATCGTCGGTCAGGGACAGCTCGACTCGATCTTGCAGGCGACGCCGGAGATCCGTCGCGGCTTCATTGAAGAGGCAGCGGGAGTGCTCAAGCACCGCAAGCGCAAGGAGAAGGCGGTCCGCAAGCTGGAGGCCTGCGAAGCAAACCTGAACCGGCTGTCGGATCTCATCAACGAGATCCGACGGCAGTTGAAACCGCTCGGCCGACAAGCGGAAGTTGCGCGGAAGGCGGCGATCATTCAGGCCGAGGTCCGCGACGCCAAGGCGCGGCTGCTGGCCGACGACTTGCTCCAGGCCACACAGGCGCTGCAATCGGAGCTCGCGGATGAGCGAGCAATGAACGAGCGTCGCCGTGCCCTTGAGCTCGCGCTCGTCGACGCCCGGGCCGCTGAGGTAGCAGCCGAAGAAGCCGTACGGCAGGGCGTACCAAGGCTGTCGACCGCCCAGGAGACCTGGTACTCCCTCGCCGCGCTGCGGGAGCGCGTGGCCAGCACACTCTCTATCGCGCGAGAACGGATGCGGCAAGCCGAAGATGACCCTGGAGAGCTCCTTGTCGGACGCGACCCCGACGAGCTGGACCGTGAGGCTGCCCGGGTCGCCGCTCAGGAGACGGAGCTGTCGAGTCAACTCGAGGCGAAAGCGGGCGCGTTGCAGGAGGCCGCAGCTCACCGGAGCAGCTGCGAGGACGCTCAGCGAGGTGAAGAGAACCGGCTGGCAGCACTCATCCGTGCCGCTGCTGACCGGCGCGAAGGGCTGGCTCGGCTAACCGGACAGGTCAATTCGCTGCGCAGTCGCGGGGAAGCAGCAGCGGCCGAGATCAGCCGGCTCACCGCCGCACAGCGGCAGGCCGCGGAGCGTGCCGAACAAGCCTCCCGGGCGTTCACCGCATTGGAAACCAAGGTCGCTGGCCTCGATGCGGGCGAGTTGGGTCTGGATGCAGATCACGAGTCAGCAGTCGAAATACTGGACGGTATCGAGAAGCAGCAGGCCGAGCTGCGTCGTCAGGAGCAGGTCGCGACCCAGGAGCGGGCCGCCCTGGCGGCTCGAGTCGAGGCGCTTCGCGTGGGGCTGACCCGCAAAGACGCAACCTCGGCCTTGCTCGCCGCCACCGACCGGCTGAACGGGCTGCTGGGATCAGTCGCCGCGCTGGTCAGGGTGCAATCGCCGTACGAGACGGCGATTGCCGCGGCCTTCGGCGCTGCAGCCGACGCTGTGGCCGTGACCGATCTCGATGCGGCTATGGATGCGTTCGACCATCTCAAGGCCGAGGACCTGGGACGAGCTGGCCTGCTACTCGGCGGTGTTGTCGAGACCGAGCGGACCGACGAATGGCCAGTCCTCCCCAATGGGGCTCGGTACGCCGTCGGGCTGGTCGAGGTACCCGACCAGCTGACCGCAGCGGTGCAGCGGGCGCTGCGCAAGGTTGCCGTGGTCGAGAACCTGTCCGAAGCTCAGCGCCTGATCTCTCAGCTGCCCGATGTCGTCGCGGTGACCCACGACGGAGACGTTCTCAGTGCTCATTTTGCAGCCGGCGGCTCGTCTGCGACCCCGACGCTGATCGAGGTCCAATCCGCGATCGACGATGCCGAGCGGCGACTGACCGAGACCAGTCACACATGCGACCGGCTGCGCTTCGCGCAGAGCCAGCTGGACCAGCAGCACCGTCAGGCCGGGGCCACAGTCGAGGACACGCTGGCAAGGCTGCATGAGTCTGACGCTGCGATGGCGGCGTTGGCCGAGGAGCTCGGCCAGCTCAGCTCGACCGCCCGCTCGGCGTACGCCGAAGCTGAGCGGCTGCGTCAGGCCATCTCAGAGGCCGAGGAGGCCCGTGACCGTGATGTCGCAGGGCTCACGGACCTGGAGCGCAGGCTCGAGCTTGCGGCCGAAACCGTCGACGAGCGAGAACCGGATCCGGCAGCGCGTGACCGGTTGGCAGAGCAGGCCAGGCTCGCCCGCAGCGCTGAGATGGATGCTCGTCTCGCGCTGCGGACCCTCGAGGAGCGGGCACGTGCCCTCGCTGGTCGAGCCGACGCTCTCCGGCAGGCCGCCGAAGGCGAACGTGAGGCACGACTTCGGGAGATCGCCCGCCGCGAGCGACTGGTACGTGAGGCGCGCACTGCGGCAGCCGTACACGCCGGGGGGACATTCTTAGCGCATCTTCTGGAACGCTCGCTCGCCGTGGCGGCACGCGAGCGCTCTCAGGCGGAGGCCATGCGAACCGAAGCCGAGGCGGCGCTTAGCACGGCGCGTGCATCCGTACGCTCGCTGACCCGGGACTTTGAGTCATTTGTCGATGCAGCCCATAGGGACGAAATTGCAAGGGCCGAGCAGCAGATGAGGGTCGAGGCTCTGGCCGAACGGGCCATGGTCGAGCTCGGCATCGAGGCTGCGGAGCTGTTGGCCGAGTACGGACCGGACCAGCCGATACCGGTGCTTACTCGAGAGGACGGCGCCGCCCTCGCCAGCGAGGACGACCAACCCGAGCCGGTGTCATACGTTCGCGTGGTGCAGGAAAAGCGGCTGCGGACCGCCGAGCGTGAGCTCAGCGAGCTTGGCCGGGTCAACCCGCTGGCCCTGGAAGAGTTCGACGCGCTGGAAGCACGACACCAGTTCCTGTCCGAGCAGCTGGAGGACCTACGGAAGACTCGTCGAGATCTTCTCGAGATCATCGACGAGGTTGACGACAGGGTGCAGCGCGTCTTCGCAGAGGCCTACGCTGACATCGCGGCTGCGTTCGAGCGCGTGTTCGCCCGGCTCTTCCCTGGCGGGGAAGGCCGGCTGATCCTGACCGAACCCGGTAACTGGCTGACAACTGGTGTGGATGTCGAGGCCCGCCCGCCAGGGAAGAAGATCAAGCGGCTCTCGTTGTTGTCCGGTGGTGAGCGCGCCCTCGTGGCGGTCAGCTTCCTGATCTCGCTTTTCATTGCACGGCCCAGCCCCTTCTACATTCTTGACGAGGTCGAGGCCGCTCTCGATGACACCAATCTGGGCCGCTTGCTGGAGATCTATGAGGAGCTCCGAGCGACGAGCCAGTTGCTGGTGATCACTCACCAGAAGCGGACGATGGAGATCGCCGACGCCTTGTACGGGGTAAGCATGCGCGGTGACGGTGTCTCAACCGTGATCTCCTCGCGGCTGCGTGAGACCGAGTCCGTCGCCTGATGTGATGAAATCGAGAGGAAGAATCGGCATTTCAAGGGCGACACCGTGATCTCGGCTTGGCAGACTATGGGCCAAGGCTGTTCCACCCGGCACCGCAGTTGCTGCTGTACGACCCGTAAGACAGTTCCTTCCCCGTTCCGCTCCACATCAACTGTCTGAAAGGCATGTTCGTGACCTCCATCGTCATCGCAATGATTGTGATCTTGGTCGTTGTAGCTTGCACTGTGGGCCTGGTCCTGCTGGGGATGGAGGGTCGTGGGAAGCAACGCGCACCGAAGCTGGCCGACCGGATGGCCAGAGCGGCCCAGCATCTGAATGGTGACGGTGAGCCTCCCGCTCGCCTGATCAAGCTGATCGAATCCAGCCGCGGTCGCTGAGCGAGGGGTCCGGCCCGTCCTCAGTAGGATGTGCCGGTGGATGCGACAAATCTGTGGCTGATCGCCGGGGCGATTCTGCTGGTGGCCACCGTGCTCATCGGCTTCGTCGCCGTTGGCCGACGCCGAGCGCTGCGCACTGGTGAGCAGCCGCCCAGCCTGGAAGGCCCACCGCGTGGCTGGGAAAAGCCGGCCGAGGACTCCGGCGATGCACCTTCCGCGACGCAGGTTGACGTTCGGGCAACGCCACAAGAAGTCGAGATCCCGGACATCGAACTGGCTCCGGAGGCGCCGGCTCTCGAGCGCCCCGAAGCGCCCGAGAGCCGGCTGCTACGCCTGCGTCGCCGGCTGGCGGGCTCCAACAGCCAGCTGGGACGCGGCCTGCTGCTGCTGATCACCCGCGATCGGATCGACGAGGATACCTGGGAAGAGTTCGAAGAGACGCTGATCACATCCGACCTCGGCGTCGCGCCGACGACCGAACTTGTGGACGCGCTGCGGAGCAAGCTGCGGGTCGAGGGGATTTCCGAGCCGGGCCGAGCCAAGGCCATCCTGCGGGCCGAACTGATCAAGCTGGTCGATCCCACGATGGACCGCAGCCTCAATGCAGACCGGGCCGAGCAGCCCGCCGTCGTCATGGTGGTGGGAGTGAACGGCACGGGCAAGACGACGACCGTTGGCAAGCTTGCCCGCGTGCTGGTCGCGGAGGACAAGGACGTGTTGCTCGGCGCCGCTGACACCTTTCGGGCGGCGGCGGCGGACCAGCTGGAAACCTGGGGTAGCCGGGTGGGAGTGCCAACCGTGCGAGGTGCTGAGGGGGCCGATCCGGCCAGCGTAGCCTTCGAGGCAGTCAAGGCTGGCATCGAGCAGGAAGTCGACGTGGTGTTGATCGACACCGCAGGTCGGCTGCACACCAAGGTTGGGCTGATGGACGAGTTGGGCAAAGTAAAGCGGGTGATCGAACGTCAGGCACCCGTCGGTGAGGTCCTCTTGGTACTGGATGCCACCACCGGCCAGAACGGACTCACCCAGGCTCGGATCTTCGCTGAGGTCGTCGATGTGACTGGCATTGTGCTCACTAAGCTGGACGGCTCGGCGAAGGGCGGCATCGTGGTCCAAGTACAGCGCGAACTTGGCGTTCCGGTGAAGCTCGTCGGACTCGGTGAAGGTGCAGATGATCTTGCACCGTTTGACGCGGAGGTCTTCGTCGATGCCTTGTTGGACCAAGCCGCATGACGAGCATCCTCCATCCACCAGTCGAGGGCGCCGCATTCGACGCGTTCCTGCAGAACTCTGCGCCTGCCAGCCGGGACCATCAGAGGTGGCGGCCGGAGGACGGCATCATGCCGGCCCTTTACCTCAGCCACGGTGCGCCGCCGGTCTTCAATGACGGACATTGGATGGACCAGCTGTTCGCCTGGTCCCGATCCTTGCCGAAGCCAACGGCCATCTTGATTGTGAGTGCCCACTGGGAGGCCGCCCCGCTGGCCGTCTCCGCGCCAGCAGCCGGGACTCCGCTGGTCTATGACTTCAGCGGATTCGGTCGACGGTACTTCGAGATGACCTACCAGACACCGGACGCCTCAGCGCTCGCGGCAAAGATCAGCGCGCTGATGTCGGATACCGAGCCCGTGCACGAGCATCCGAGTCGCGGTCTCGACCATGGTGCCTGGGTGCCGCTGAAGGTCATGTATCCCTACGCGGACGTGCCGGTGCTGCAACTCAGCATGCCGACCCACAACCCGGACCGGCTGTTTCGAATCGGCCAGCAGCTCCAGCCGCTGCGTGATGAGGGAGTGCTGATCATCGGGTCCGGCTACATGACCCATGGCTTGCCCTTCCTCGGCCGGGACAGTTGGGAACATAACGTGATTCCCGGCTGGTCCCGCGATTTCGACGCCTGGGCAGCGGAGGCGCTGGCCGCGGGGCGGATCGATGTGCTGGCCGACTTCCGGCACGCACCAGGGATGCCGTACGCGCACCCAACAGTTGAGCACTACACGCCGATCTTCGTCACCTTCGGTGCGGCGACCGATCCGACAGCACCACCGAAAGTCGTGATCGACGACTTCCAGATGGGCCTGGCGAAGCGGTCGTTCGAAGTCGCCTAACTGCAAACACCGCGGGGCGTCTAGCGCGCTGCGGCACCACGTCAATCGATCTCATCGCGAGCGTAACCGGACAGCCAGTCGAGACCCTGGAGGGTCCTCCTGCGTGAGTAGTTTCCCTCCGGGGTGGTGTGGAATCGGAGAGCCGAGCCGCTCCGGAGGGTTCAAAGCAGTGGTCGGCCGAGGTTGAGCGCGGTCGCTGACGCCGCGTAGAACCCGAACCGCTCGACGTCGACGTACCCACTGGAGCGGTAGAGACCAATCGCTGCGATTTGTGGCTGGCCAGTCTCCAGGAGCATCCAGTCGGCGCCGGCGGCTGCGGCGCTCGCCTCGAGAGCGGCCAATACGAGGCGCGCGAACCCGCGTCCTCGTACGCCTTCGCGTACGAACATCCGCCTGATCTCGGCTGGCCGCTGCGCTACCTGCGGCACACCGGGAGTCCGGAATCGCCAACCGCCCATGGCTACGGCTTCCTCGCCCAGGTAGCCGACGAGGAATGCCCCATGTGGAGGGCTGAAGTCGGCCGTCGTGAAGGGAGTCTCATCTGGCGAGCCGTAGATCTGGACGTAGAACTGCTGGGCCGCCTGTTCCAGTGCCGCAACGTCCAGGTGCTCGTACGGCACGGGCCGCAGCTGAAACTCCTCGGGCACCTGCCCAGCGTAAGCGGCTGATCGCAGCCTTTCGCGGCCAGAGACACCGCGACAGGTTAGTAGGCTGAGTCAGTCCAGTACCCGACGTAAGGACGCTCGTGTTCGACACCCTGCAAGACCGCCTCGCCGCGACGTTCAAGAACCTGCGCGGCAAGGGCCGGCTGTCCGACGCGGACATCGACGCTACGGCTCGCGAGATCCGGGTCGCGCTACTTGAGGCCGACGTGAATCTGTCGGTGGTCAAGGACTTCATTGCCGCGATCAAGGAACGAGCCCGCAGCACCGAGCTCTCCGGCGCACTGAATCCTGCCCAGCAGGTGATCAAGATCGTTGATGAGGAGTTGGTCGCCATTCTGGGCGGCGAAACCAGGCTGCTGCGTTTTGCCAAGCGGCCGCCGACGGTGATCATGCTCGCTGGCCTGCAGGGTTCGGGTAAGACGACACTGGCCGCAAAGCTCGGGTTGTGGCTGAAGGAACAGGGTCATTCTCCACTGCTGGTCGCGGCCGACTTGCAGCGTCCCAATGCAGTCAACCAATTGCAGGTGGTGGGCCAGCGAGCCGGCGTTCACGTCTACGCACCTGAGCCCGGAAACGGGATTGGTGACCCGGTTGCGGTAGCCCGATCCTCAATCACAGAGGCAGAGCGTCGCCTCTACGACGTCGTCATCGTCGACACCGCTGGCAGGCTGGGCATCGATGCCGAGATGATGAAGCAGGCGGCCGACATTCGAGATGCCGTCCATCCGGACGAGGTGCTCTTCGTCGTCGATGCCATGATCGGCCAGGACGCCGTCAACACCGCCAATGCCTTCGCCGAGGGAGTGGGTTTCGACGGCGTAGTGCTCACCAAGCTGGACGGCGACGCCCGCGGCGGTGCCGCTCTCTCGATCGCACGCGTCACCGGCAGCCCGATCATGTTCGCCTCCAACGGCGAGGCCCTCACGGATTTCGACGTGTTCCATCCCGACCGGATGGCCAGTCGGATCTTAGGCATGGGCGACATGCTCACCCTGATCGAGCAGGCCGAGAAGACCTTCGACGCTGAGCAGTCGGCCAAGGCGGCCGCCAAGCTGGCTGGACAAGGGGGAGAGTTCGGATTGGCGGACTTCCTCCAGCAGATGCAGATGGTCCGCAAGATGGGCCCGTTGTCGAAGGTCTTCGGGATGTTGCCCGGGATGGGCGAGCTCAAGGACAGGATCGCCGGGATCGATGAGCGCGACGTCGATCACATCGAGGCGATCATCCATTCCATGACCCCGGCCGAGCGCGACAACCCCAAGATCATCGACGGTTCTCGGCGCGCCCGAATCGCCAAGGGAGCCGGGGTCGAAGTCTCAGAAGTCAACGGCCTCATCAATCGCTTCTTCGAGGCCCGCAAGATGATGAGCTCGCTGGCAACCGGCACGATGCCTGGGATGCCAGGACCTGGCGGCCTCCCTGGCCCCCGGCGCCAGCCGACCCGTTCGCAGAAGAAGAGGGGTGGCCGCGGCGTCTCAGGCAACCCAGCCAAGCGCAACGCGGCCCAGCAACCTACCGCTCCCATTGATCCGGCTGCGGCATTTGGTGGTGACGAGTTCGACCAGGCTGCGCTCGAGAAAGCGATGGCCGACTTCCAGCTGCCGCCGGAGCTGCGCGGTCGCTTCGGTAAGTAAGAGTCATGCGCCCTGAGCCTGTCGAAGGGCCCGACCGCCTGCACTTGGCCGGTGTGGTGCTGCCTGAGGGCGAGCATCGCGACCTCTGGGTGGTCGACGGCCTGATCCGAACCGAGCCGGTCGCCGAGGCGCAGACCGTCGCCACCGGGGTCTGGCTGATGCCGGGGCTCGTTGATGCGCACTGCCATGTCGGGCTGGAGAGGCAGGGCGCCGTATCCGATGACCGGGCAGAACAGCATGCGCTCGCAGAGCGTGCCGCGGGGGCACTGCTGCTGCGGGACGCGGGTAGCGCGGCTGACACTCGGTGGATGGACCAGCGCGTCGATCTGCCGAAGATCATCCGCGCTGGGCGGCACATCGCTCGGCCGAAGCGCTATCTCCGCAACTACGGCGAAGAAGTCGAGCCCGATGAGCTGGTCGCGGAGGTGGAGCGCCAGGCCGCCCGCGGTGATGGCTGGGTGAAGCTTGTCGGGGACTGGATCGACAGGGACGTCGGAGATCTCACGCCACTGTGGCCGGCTGATGTCGCAGAAGCGGCCATCGCGCGGGCGCACGAGCTGGGCTGCCGGGTGACCGCGCACGTCTTCGGTGAGCAGGCAGCCAGCGAGCTGGTTGCGGCTGGGATCGACGGCATTGAGCACGGAACGGGAATCGATGACGCCACCATCGTCCTCATGGCCGAGCATCAGGTGGCGCTGGTGCCGACCATGATCCAGCTCGACAATTTCGAGATGTACGCCCAGTCGGGCGAGGACAGGTATCCCGGATATGCCAGCCATATGCGTGCTCTATATGCCAGTCGTCTCGAACGCTTCGGGAAAGCACTGGACGCGGGCGTCCCGATCTACGCTGGCACTGACGCCGGCGGCTATCTGCCGCACGGCCTCGTCGGTCAGGAGATTGCGGCGCTGGGCCAGTTCAGCACGCCGGAGTACGCGTTGGGCGCGGGTTCCTGGCGGGCTCGCGCCTGGCTCGGTCACCCGTCGCGGCTCAGTGAAGGAGCGCAGGCTGACCTGGTGGTCTTCGACACTGATCCACGCCTCGACCTGGCGGTGCTGAGCGCTCCATCCCATGTGATCTTGCGTGGGGCTCTGGTCGCGTGACTCAGCTGCGAACGTCGGAAATGGCGCGCCGCCGATCTGTTTGCGCGAGCAGCTCATAAGAATTGTCTCGGCGAGCAAGATAGGCCCATGCGCGGCGCTCGGGCAGCACTCTTACTGCTGATCGTTGCGCTGTTGTCTGGCGTCCCGATTCCGGCGTACGCGGCAGATCAGGTGATCGAAACCGAGCTGATGGTACCGGGTACGCCCGAGGCGGACGGCAAGCCGGTGAAACTCGATGCAACGATCCTGACTACAGACCCCGCCACCCCGCGGCCAGCCATTGTGCTGGCGCACGGCTTCGGCGGCACCAAGGCCGATAGCGAGGCGGCGGCACGGACGCTCGCCCTGGCCGGTTACACGGTGATCATTTACACCGCGCGCGGCTTCGGCGCATCCGGCGGGCGCATCCACCTGAACAATCCCGCCTACGAGGGGGCGGATGCACGCAAGCTGGTGGATCTGGCCGCCAGCCGTCCCGAGGTCTCCAAGGACGGGGACGATCCTGTGATCGGCTTCGCCGGGGCTTCCTACGGGGGAGCGGTGTCGTTCCTGGCCGCAGGGCTTGATCATCGCGTCGATGCCATAGCCCCTGCGTTCACCTGGCACAGCCTTCGGCAGGCGCTCTTCCCCCAGTACCAAGTTGTCGGTGCGGCAAAGTCGCCGGCCGATGTCGGTCCGGCGAACCGCCGGGGCGTGTTCAAACAGCGCTGGGCCTCGTTACTGTTCTCCAACGCCGGCGGGCGACCAGCGACGACCAATCAGGGGGCAGGCAACACGGGTGTGCTGTGCGGTCGATTCGATCCGGAGCTGTGCCGCGGCTATCTCACTGCCGCGGAGACCGGGGAGGCCGACGACGAGCTGAGCGCGCTACTGGATGAGTCCGGGCTGGAGAAGATCGTCCCCAGGATCGAGGCGCCGACACTCGTCATTCAGGGCGAAGATGACACGTTGTTCACTCTCCACCAGGCCGACGCAAACTTCCGCGGCCTGCCCGCGAGTACTCCGGCCACGATGAAGTGGGTAGCTGGCGGTCACGACGCCGAGATCACCGTCGACCCATTGATCGATGATCTCCAAGCGTGGTTCGGTCGCTACTTGAAGCGCGACGGCAGCGCCACCGATACCTCGTTTTCCGTCCTTGTGCCCGAGACATCGCTGCTCGGGGAGGATCGTGGCGCCCGCGACCCGGAGACCTTCATCGCTCAGTCGTACCCGGGCCGGGGGTCCAATCCGGCGGATCAACGGGTAGCACTCAGCGGCGAACAGCAAAGCATTCTGGCGCCGCCGGGCGGTTCGCCCGCTGCGCTGACCAACCTTCCCGGAACCGGCGGTGCTTTCGGCCGAGCTTCCAGCGTGGCCGGGTATGCCCTCGGCGTACTGCCAGGTCAGTCGGCTCGCTTCACCAGCGAGCCGCTGACCACGCCGTTGACACTGATCGGAAGCAGTCGCATCGACCTTGACGTGACGGGAACCACATCCGGCGCGACCCTGTTCGCATCGCTATGGGATCTCGGACCCGATATCGAGAGCACGCAGAACGGGCGCAGCAGTGTCAGTCCCAGCTCCGCGGTGCTTCCCCAGCTCGAAGTCGCGCCAGTCAAACTTGGTGCACTCGATCCCAATCGGCCGCTGCGGGTGACGGTCGCGCTACCTGCGGTATCCCACAAAGTCCCGGTCGGCCACCGCCTTCAGCTGGTGATCACGACGACCGATCAAGCGTACGCAAATGCCGTGCAGCCAGCCCGCTACGACGTGGCGTTGGCCGGTGACCACGCCGCTGCGATCCCAGTACTCACGACGACGGCCTTGAACGCGAACACTCTGAACGTGCCGCTTCCGCTGCTGATTGCGGTAGCTGTGCTGGTGGGTGCCTCCCTGATCGCTGCGCTGGTGCACTGGCGTAGCCGCCGAGATATTCAGACGGTTCCTGAGTTGGCCGACGTGCCGCTGGTCGTAAACGAAGTGGTGAAGACTTATGGTGACGGGTTCCGGGCCGTGGACGGCGTCTCCTTCCGCGCGGAGGCGGGCCAAGTAGTCGGGCTGCTGGGTCCCAACGGCGCCGGAAAGACCACGGTGATCCGCATGCTGGTTGGTCTCATTCGGCCGGACTCGGGCTCGATCTATGTCAACGGCCAGCCAGTGCACGCCGGCGCCGATGTGCTCAGCTCAGTGGGCGCATTCATCGAGGGACCCGGCTTTCTGCCGCATCTCAGCGGCAAAGCGAACCTGACGGCGTATTGGAATGCGACCGGTCGCCCATGGGAGGAGGCTCACCTGGACGAGGCCTTGGAGATCGCCGGGCTCGGTGCGGCCATCGACCGTAAGGTCGGCGGGTACAGCCATGGGATGCGTCAGCGACTCGGCATCGCCCAGGCCATGCTCGGACTGCCGCCTTTGCTGGTACTGGATGAGCCCACGAATGGGCTCGATCCGCCGCAGATCAGGGCGATGCGCGGGGTGCTGGCTGACTACACGGCTGCTGGTCGGACGGTTGTTGTCTCCTCCCACCTGCTGGCGGAGGTGGAGCACACCTGCAGTCACGTCGTCGTGATGGACAAAGGCAAGGTCGTGCTCACCGGCGCAGTCGAGGATCTGACCGCGAGCGACAGCGTGACCGTGATTGGACTGAGCGATGTCGCCGATGTCAGCGACGCCGGCCGGACGCTACAGGCTCGAGGCCTACGGGCTGAGCCTGAGGGCAAGCTGCTCCGTGTAACCGGCGACCTGCCGCGTCAGGCGATCGTGGCAGAGCTGGTCGAAGCCGGCTATGGAGTCGAGTCGGTGGACGGCCATCGCCAGCTTGAGGAAGTGTTCATGAGCATTGTCGGCACGGTCGCCGAGGGGCTTGAGGACAGCGACGAGGCTGGGCGATGAGCACCATCACCACCACCCGTCGGCCGCTACCGCTCCGGGCTGAGATCGGACGACAGCTGCGCCGGCGCCGCACCATTGGCATCTTCACGGTGCTCACGGTCCTACCGCTCGTGTTGCTCCTGGCCTTCTGGCTTGGCGACGATGGCAACGATTCGGGACAGCGCGGATTCGTCGACCTCGCCCAGGAGAGTGGAGCGAACCTCGTGATCTTCACACTCTTCGCCTCGACCAGCTTCCTCCTGATCGTGATCGTGGCCCTGTTCGCTGGCGATACCGTTCCCTCCGAGGCGACTTGGGCCAGTCTGCGCTATCTGCTGGCCGCGCCGGTGCGCCGCGAGCGTCTGTTGCGGCAAAAGCTTGTCGTAGCGGTCCTATCCTCGATGGTCGCATTCGTCTTCCTGCCCGCCTGGACGCTGCTGGTGGGCGGTATCGCCTACGGTTGGGGACCGTATGTTGGGCCGACCGGAAGTCAAATCGGGTGGCCGCAGCTTGCTGGCCGGCTGCTGATCATCATCTGTTACCTGCTGCTCGAGCTCTCCGTTGTCGGCGCATTCGCCTTCATGCTCGGCGTGCTCACCGATGCGCCCCTCGCTGCGGTGGGCGGGGCGGTGCTGCTGATGATCTTGTGCGCGATCCTCGACTCGATTCCGGCATTGGGCAATATCCGCGAGGGCCTTCCGGGTCATTACGCGTACGCCTGGCGCGATGCCCTTGCGCCGACCATCGACTATTCCGACATGTTCACCGGTGCCCTCTGGTCGATCGGATACGCCATCATCGCGGTCTGGTTTGCCTTTTGGTACTTCCTGCGCAAGGACATCACGAGCTGAGCGGATGGGTCATCCAGGCGCGGCGCCCAGCGATGGCTCCAGTAGCTCGGCGATGATCCATGCAAAACTCGCCCAATGGACATCTTTCAAGTCGCACAGCGCGTCGATGACCTTCCTCGAGCAAGGGCCTTTTATGAGCGTTTGCTCGGCGCACCCCCAACCGGCGTCTTCGATTCGCCTGGCATGGTGTTCTTTCAAGTGGGTCCCATACGTCTGCTGCTCGAATACGGCGCGACGAGTGCCTTGATCTACATCAAAGTCGATGACGTGCATGCGACGATCGACGCCTTGCGGGCGGACGATGTAAAGATCGTTACCAAGCCGTACGTCATCTTCCACCACTCCGACGACAGTCTGGGACCGGCCGGCACCGACGAGTGGCTGTCGTTCGTCCGAGACTCAGAGGGCAACCTGCTCGGTTTGCTGAGTCACAAAAAGTCCGAGGGGTCCTGACTGACCCAGACAATAACCGGCGCTGATCGTCAGTTCGCATCTCCTTGGGCGACTCTGGCAGAATGCATGCCGCATCTGTTGTCGTGCGGTGCCCTCTCACCCCGTACGGCTCAGATCCAACTGAGATCATCGTGAGCGCGCCCCACCGCGTCGGATGGGATCACCCGAACGTGGCCGGCTCGTAGGGCCTGGTCGCAACACCATTACAGGAGTAACCACCCACGTGGCTGTCAAGATTCGTTTGAAGCGATTCGGCAAGATCCGATCGCCGCACTACCGCATCGTTGTCGCTGACTCTCGTACCAAGCGGGATGGCCGCGCCATAGAGGAGATCGGCAAATATCACCCAAAGAATGACCCGTCGGTGATCGAGGTCGACTCCGAGCGAGCCCAGTACTGGCTGTCGGTTGGCGCGCAGCCAACCGAGGCTGTCGTCGCGCTTCTCAAGCGCACCGGTGACTGGCAGAAGTTCTCAGGGGACACGTCGCCGTCTGGCGTGCTGCCGCAGCCTGAGAAGCCCAACAAGACCGACGCCTTCAACGTCGCACTTGCCGACGCTGGCAAAGAGCCCAAAGCGACTGCGAGCAAGACGGCAAAGAAGGCAGCATCGAAGCCAGAGAGCACCCAGACCGAACCGGCCAAGGTCGAGGGCAGTCCCGAGGAAGCTCAGCAGGCTGCCGATGCGGGTGTTGCTGACGCGGATTCCAGCGAGTCCTAATGCTCGCTGAGGCGCTCGAGCATCTGATCCGAGGGATCGTCGCGCATCCTGACGATGTCACGGTCAAGGAAAAGGATCTCCGTCGCGGGCGGATGCTCGAGGTGCGGGTGAATGCGGACGATGTTGGTAAGGTCATCGGCCGCTCTGGTCGTACCGCAACTGCTCTCCGTACGGTGATCGGCGCGCTGGCCGGCGATCAGGGCGTACGCGTCGACTTCGTCGATGTTGACCGACCCGCGCGCCGCGGCCCCGGTGGCCGTCGCCGGTAACCAGTCGCCGAGGCGCATGAAGTAGGCGGAACGAGTGGTGGACACCGGATCGCGCACCGGCGTGCTGAGGGGCTGGCGCGTCGCTGTCCTGGGCGAGCGAGCGAGCAGACACGCTTCACGTCTGCGAGCGAGTGAGGGAGGCAGCGGCTCACAAAGTGACAGCCTCAGCGAGCGGAGCGAGCAATGTACACGGAGGGAGCGGACACGCTTTTTGGTCTGCGAGCGACGACGAAGTAGCCGGATTCCACGCGCGATCTGCAGCGAGCGGAGCGAGCGATTGACATAGCCGTTGGTGTCATCGGACGACCTCACGGCCTACGCGGCGAGGTTGCGGTGGAACTCCGCACCGATGAGCCGGAGCGTCGATTCGCCCCCGGTCAAGTACTTCGCGAGGAAGGCGGTACCCGCGTCTTCACGGTGAGGTCGGTTCGTGACCACTCCGGCCGGCTGTTGGTGAGGTTTACCGAGCTGGTCGACCGAGCCGGCGCCGAGTCTGCGCGTGGCACGCTGCTGATTGCCGCTGTCGAACCCGATGAGCAGCCTGCAGAGCATGGCGAGTTCTACGACCGGCAGCTGATCGGCCTGCGAGCGACGACGCCTGACGGCACCGAGGTCGGCCGCGTCGGATCGGTACTCCACTTGCCAGCGCAAGATGTCCTGGAGATTGAGACCGCCGCCGGCCCACGGCTGGTGCCGTTCGTGGAGGCCCTGGTGCCTGATGTCGATCTTGAGGCTGGCCGCCTTACCGTCGTCGATGTCGCCGGACTGCTCGACGACCGGGACGCCGATGAAGATTGACATCGTCTCGATCTTCGTCGAGTACTTTCAGCCGCTCCGTCTTTCGCTGGTTGGGAGGGCAATCGAGAAGGGGATCGTGGACCTTCAGGTTCATGATCTTCGTGATTGGACAACTGATCGGCACCGAACCGTAGACGATACGCCGTACGGGGGAGGTGCAGGCATGGTGATGCGTCCGGAGCCCTGGGGATTGGCGCTGGATGCGCTGGGGGCCGGGCAATCCGACCCGCGACTGCTCGTCCTCTCACCGTCCGGGCGGACCTTTACTCAGTCCCTCGCGCAGGAGCTGGCCGCGGAGCGGCACCTGATCTTCGCTTGCGGCCGATACGAGGGCATCGACGCCCGCGTCGTCGAGCATGCGGCCCGCCGAATGCGGGTCGACGAGCTGAGCATTGGCGATTATGTGCTGAGTGGCGGGGAGGTCGCGGCCATGGTCGTGATCGAGGCGGTGGTGCGCCTCTTGCCAGGTGTGATCGGCAATCCGGGGTCCCTGACCGAGGAGTCACACGGGACGGACCATGATGGCCTGCTGGAGGGCCCCACCTACACCAAACCACCCAGTTGGCGCGGGCTGGACGTGCCCGAGGTCTTGCTGAGCGGTCACCACGAGAAAGTTGCCGCATGGCGTCGAGACCAGGCAGTCGCCAGGACGCGACAACGACGGCCGGAGCTGCTGCCGTCATCTGAGCTGGTCATCGAGCCAGCTAGCCCCGACGATGCAGGCGAGCTGTGGACTCTGCAGCTGGCGTCCTATCTCTCGGAGGGCCAGGTCGATTCCTCGTTGTCCATCCTGCCGCTGACCCAAACGCTCGACGAGATGCGCGACTCGCTGTCGACCGGGACCGTTCTCGTCGCCCGTCGCGGCCATCGGCTCGTCGGTTCAGTTCGCGGCGAGCCGCAGGACGACGATGTTTGGTACATCGGACGGCTGATGGTTGCTCCTGACCTGTGGGGGCAGGGCCTCGAGGCAGAGCTCATGGCGGCCATCGAAGGTTGCGCCCCGCCTGGGACCACCCGGCTTCGGCTGCTGACCGGGGCGGCAAGCGAGCGCAACCTGGCCTACTACCAGCGCCGCGGCTACCGCGAGGTGGCGCGTGATGTGGACGCCGTCGGAGTCGTCGTGGTGATCATGGAAAGGCCGGCCTGACCGCGTCCCTCTCTCCGGCGTCTCCGGTCCACGCGAACCATCTCGAGACGGCTTTCACAGGTCGAAAGCCAGTCAAGGACACTCGTTAGTCGTCCGCAGACGGCCAACGCGTAGCCAGCCGACACGCATGCTGCGAGCGTCGGCAACGGCGGCGGATTCTCGATGTTCGCGCCGCCGATCTGCAGGAGGAGATGACGGAACAACGCTTTTCCGTTCCGGCAGCTCCGACGAAGACGGCGGCAACCCAGCGAACATCGCCGCGAGCGGCAGCGAGCAATCAAACACAGCGCGATTGCGCGAGCAGCAAAGCCCAGGCAAAAACGTGGCCAAAAACACCAATGATCACAGTGGCCTCAGGTCGCTGTTGGCGGGACCGCGGTTCTAGTGTGGCTGCGTGGCGACACTTTCTTTGACCCCCGCCCAGCAGGCGACCAGGTCAACAGTTGCGCTCAAGGCCTTGATGGCCGTTACCGGCCTCATCTTGATCGGCTACTTGCTGGCCCACATGTACGGCAACCTCAAGATCTTCGCCGGCCCTGAGGCCTTCAACGACTACGCCCATCACCTGCGGACACTCGGTGAGCCGATCCTTCCGTACAGCGGTGCGCTTTGGATCATCCGGGTTGTTCTGATCGCCAGCGTCGTCGCCCATATGTACGCGGCCTTCAGTCTGTGGTTCCGGGCGCACACGGCCCGCGGCGGTATGAGGCGGTACCACAGCAACAAGTCGCGAACCGGCGTCCAGCGGACCTATGCCTCGTTCACGCTGCGCTGGGGCGGTGTCGTCATCCTGCTCTTCGTGATCTACCACCTGCTGCACCTGACGTGGAACACGATCCACCCGGGTGGCGCTGCCGCCGAACCATACGAACGTGTGGTGAACGGCTTCCAGATCTGGTCGGTTGTCCTGGCGTACACGATCGCGATGATTGCGGTCGGCTTCCATTTGCGGCACGGGATGTGGAGCGCTCTGACGACACTCGGAGCCAATACCTCGAGCCTCGCGCGACGACGCCTGAACGTCCTGGCGTACGCGGTGGCCGGGGTGGTCACGATTGGCTTCCTGCTTCCTCCATTCGCGATCCTGTTCGGGTTCGTGAGCTGATGGCCGATTGCCTTCCGGGCATCATGAGGTGCACGTGACCAACTCCGAATTGCTTGACTCGCTCGATGCCGACTCGTTCTACATCGAGGGCGCTGACATCGCTGACAGCAAAGCGCCGAAGGTGCCCATCGAGAGGCGCTGGGAGGACCGCCGCTTCCGCGCTCGGTTGGTCAATCCAGCCAACCGTCGCAAGCTGAGTGTGATCATCGTCGGTACCGGACTGGCCGGAGCATCGGCGGCGGCAACTCTTGGCGAGGCGGGCTACCACGTCGCCTGCTTCTGCTACCAGGACTCACCCAGGCGCGCCCACTCCATCGCCGCACAGGGCGGCATCAACGCCGCCAAGAACTACCGCAACGACGGGGACTCGGTCTATCGGTTGTTCTACGACACGGTCAAAGGGGGCGACTTCCGGGCCCGGGAATCCAATGTCTACCGGCTGGCGGAGGTCAGCCTGCAGATCATCGACCAGTGCGTTGCCCAAGGAGTGCCGTTCGCGCGCGAATACGGAGGCCTGCTTGACAACCGGTCATTCGGCGGCGTCCAAGTGTCGCGAACCTTCTACGCCCGCGGCCAGACCGGCCAACAGCTGCTGATCGGTGCGTACCAGGCATTGGAGCGCCAAATCGCTGCCGGCACCGTCGACATGCATACCCGACACGAGATGCTCGAGCTGATCGCGGTCGACGGACGGGCCCGGGGCGTGGTCATCCGCGACATGGTGACAGGGGAGATCGAGCCTTATTTTGCCGATGCGGTCGTGCTCGCCACCGGCGGCTACAGCAATGTCTTCTTCCTCTCGACCAACGCCATGGGCTGCAACGTCACAGCCACCTGGCGGGCCTACCGTAAAGGCGCGTACTTCGCGAATCCTTGCTTCACCCAGATTCACCCGACCTGCATTCCCGTGAGCGGCGACTACCAGTCCAAGCTCACCTTGATGAGCGAGTCGTTGCGCAACGACGGCAGGATCTGGGTGCCCAAGAGCGGGGAGGACAAGCGCGACCCTCGGGAGATCCCGGAGGAAGATCGTGACTACTACTTGGAGCGCATGTATCCCTCTTTCGGCAACTTGGTACCGCGCGACATCGCCTCCCGTGCTGCCAAGAACGTGTGCGACGAAGGTCGCGGCGTAGGGCCGGGCGGGCTGGGGGTTTACCTTGACTTCGCCGACGCGATCGCGCGCCTGGGCCGCGAGACCGTGAAAGCCAAGTACGGCAACCTCTTTCAGATGTATGCCCAGATCACAGGGGAGGACCCGTACCAGACGCCGATGCGGATCTACCCTGCCGTGCACTACACGATGGGCGGGCTCTGGGTCGACTATGACCTGGAGTCCACCATTCCCGGGCTCTATGTCACTGGTGAAGCCAACTTCTCCGACCACGGGGCGAACCGGCTGGGTGCCAGCGCTTTGATGCAGGGCTTGGGGGATGGCTACTTCGTACTTCCGAACACAATCTGTGACTACCTCGCGGACGGGCCATTTCCCAAGATTGACAAGTCCCATCCAGCCGTGATTGAGGCCCTCGGAGCAGTCGGTGCACGGATCGACAAGCTGCTGTCGGTGAACGGGAGCCGTACCGTCGATTCCTTCCACAAGGAGCTCGGCCGCGTCATGTGGGACTTCTGCGGGATGGAGCGGAGCGAAGAGGGCCTGCGCAAGGCGCTCACTCGGATCCGAGAGCTGAAGAAGGAGTACTGGTCCGACGTCAAGGTGCTGGGCGGGAACGATGAGCTCAATCAGGCGCTCGAGCGGGCCGGTCGAGTGGCAGATTTCTTCGAGCTCGGTGAGCTGATGTGCATCGACGCGCTGGTCAGGCGGGAGTCGTGTGGCGGCCACTTCCGGGTCGAGAGCCAAACCCCCGACGGCGAGGCGTTGCGGAATGATGACGAATTCGCGTACGTGTCGGCCTGGGAATTCGGCGGCGACGACGGGCGGCCGATCCTGCACAGGGAGCCGCTGGTTTATGAGTATGTCGAGCTGAAGCAGCGGAGTTACAAATGAACCTCACGCTGCGGATCTGGCGACAGGCGGATGCGCGCTCCAAAGGCAAGATGGCGGTCTACAGGGTTGACGACGTCTCAGAGCACATGTCTTTCCTGGAGATGTTGGACGTGCTCAACGAGCGACTGACTCTCCAGGGCGCCGATCCCATCGCCTTCGACAGCGACTGCCGTGAGGGCATCTGCGGCATGTGCGGTCTGGTGATCAACGGCGTTGCGCATGGTCCGGAGCAAACCACGACGTGCCAGCTACACATGCGCTCGTTCTCCGACGGCGACGTGATCGATGTCGAACCATGGCGAGCCGAGCCCTTCCCGGTGATCAAGGACCTAGTGGTGGATCGCAGCGCATTCGATCGGATCATCCAGGCTGGTGGATACATTTCCGCGCCGACTGGCACCGCTCCGGATGCGCACGCCAACCCGGTGCCCAAACGTGATGCCGACCGTGCGTTCGACGCAGCGACCTGCATCGGCTGTGGCGCTTGTGTCGCGGCCTGCCCCAACGGCTCGGCGATGCTGTTCACGGCCGCGAAGATCACCCATCTCGGCCTGTTGCCTCAAGGCCAGCCCGAGCGCTACTCCCGGGTGGTCGGCATGGTGGCCCAGCACGATGCCGAGGGATTCGGTGGCTGCACCAACATCGGGGAGTGCACAGCTGTCTGCCCGAAGGAGATTCCACTGGAGACAATCTCCCGGCTCAACCGAGATCTGATCAGCGCGCTGACCCACGGCGGCTCCCATTGGCCCAAGGCGGCGCCCGTACGGGAAGAGCTGGAGGAAGAAGAACCCGATTGAGGCCGCTCGGCGTCCGTGGTGGTCAGAGTGTCAAGACGATCAGCAGCGCGGCAAAAGAGCCGAGTAGCGCGCCGCCGTAGCAGAGCACAGTGATCGGCGTGGCCAATTTCCTGAGCTGAAGTCCGTCGTACAGTGTGAACCTGAACCGGTGCGCCCCGTGAAACAGCATGAGGACGAGCAGGCCCAGCAGGACCAGCCGGGTGAGCCAATGGCTGACCACGGCGTACAGATGGTCGTAGTCGGGCCTAACCCATCCCAGGGGAATGGCCAGTCCGAACAGCACGATCAGGATGGGCAAGAACACCGACGCGACCACTCCGCCGCCGCTGAACAACAGCCACACGATCGGCTCGATATGCCGCTTGGTCATCGGAGCACCAGCCAGGCGATGAATGCCGACACCACAATGAGTGCCAGGTACTGCGACGCGATCACCATCCCAGCCGGCACGCGGCCACCGACGCGAACCACCGTCGCCGCCGGCACGGTTCGGCCGGCGACGGTAACCATCTTCACCGCTGGCACGCGTCGGCCACCGAGCCGCACCACCATCGCCTGCGGGGTGAGCACGAACCACGTCATTGTGTGCAACACCGCAAACGCGAGTGCCACGATGTTCACCACGACGACAATGGGTGACGCGGCCCACTCCAGGAAGCGCTGGTAGGAGGCCTCGCCACGTCCGATAGCAAAAACCATCACCATAAGAAACACCGCGAACCACGCCACGAAGACGCTGCTGAGCTCCCGCATCACGAACAGGAAATAGGTTCGCTTCTTCGCCCACCACAGCCTCGATACGGGCTGCCGGTAGGTGACGGGCGCACTCATGACGCACCCCGGGGAAGCAGGAAGGCCATCACGTTCTCCTTGGCGGCCTTGAGCTTGTATCGCTGGATGGCACCTGCCGGGTCGACGTGCTTGGGGCATACCCGGGTGCATTCACCGACGAATGTGCATCCCCATACGCCTTCGCGCTCAATGAGCACGTCGAGGCGTTCACGCTGTCCCCGGTCGCGAGAGTCCAGGTCGTACCGCTGGGCGAGGGCGATGGCGGCTGGGCCGATGAAAGTCGGGTCGATGCCGTAGATCGGACAGGCGGCGTAGCAAAGCATGCAGTTGATGCAGTTGCTGAACTGCTTGTACTCCTCCAGCTCTTCCGGAGTCTGGACGTACTCGCCGTCGACCACAGAGACGTCGTCTCGAATGATCCATGGCTTGACCCGCGGGAGCTTCTGCATGAAGTCCTCGATGTCGACGACCAGGTCACGAACGACGGGGAAGTTGGTCAGCGGCTCCACGCGGACCGGTCCAGGTGCGTAGTCGGTGAGGAAGGTGGCACAGGTCAGCTGCGGCTCGCCCTCGACGTTCATCCCGCAGCTGCCGCAGATGCCCATCCGGCACGACCAGCGATACGAAAGGCTGCTGTCGACGTGGTCCTTGACATAGTTCAGCGCGTCGAGGATCGCCCAGTCCTTCCTCAGCGGCACCTGATACTCGGCAACGGTGGGCTTGGCGTCCTGACCAGGCGTGTACCGCGTCACACGCATCTGAATGCTGTCGGCCATGTGTGGCTACCTCCCGTATACCCGTTCGCCGGGTGGCCATCGTGTGATTGTCACCGGCGACCGCTCGATCCTGGTCGATCCGTCCGAGTCGCGGTAAGCCAGCGCGTGATTGAGGAAGCGCGTGTCGTCGCGCGCCGTGAAGTCGGTCCGCTGGTGGGCGCCACGCGACTCCTCCCGTTGCAGCGCGGAGTGCAGGATGCACTCCGCGATATCCAGCATGTTCGCCAACTCCATAGCTGCGACGAGCTCTGTGTTGAACACCCGGGTCTGATCGGAGAGCTGGACGCGCTCGAGTCGCTGCTGCAACTCGGCCAGCTGGTCGACGCCCTTGCTCAGCGAATCGCCGGAGCGGAAGATTCCTGCACTCTCCTCCATCGTCGACTGCATCTCTTCGCGGATGTCGGCGATCCGCTCGGTGCCTCCGGCGGCGGTCAGCATTCGATCAAGCCGCTGCACCTCGTCGTCGGCCTGGCGGATCACGACCGACGGTGGCGGCTTGGCGCTGGCGGCGTACTCCGCAGCTGCCTTGCCCGCTCGAGCGCCGAAGACGAGACACTCCGGCAGCGAGTTGGAGCCCAGCCGGTTCGCTCCGTTGATGGTTACGCACGCGGTCTCCCCGGCGGCGAACAGGCCGTCGATTGGAGTCGCGCCATTGATGTCGGTGTGCACGCCGCCCATCATGTAGTGCACGACCGGGCGGACCGGGATCAACTCCTTGACCGGATCGATGCGCTCGTAACTCAAACACAGCTCTCGCACCATCGGAAGCTTGGTGTCGATCAGCTTCTCGCCGAGATGCCGCAAGTCGAGATGAACAATCGGCCCGTACGGCGACTCGATCGTCCGGCCCTTCTCGACTTCGCGCACGAAGGCCTGCGACAGTCGGTCGCGTGGTCCGAGCTCCATGCTGCGCAGCACCGGCGTGGGCTCGGGCTTGCCCAGGTCGTAGTCCTGGAGGTAGCGGTAGCCGTCCTTGTTGAGCAACCAGCCGCCTTCGGCGCGAGCCGCCTCGGTGATGAGGATGCCGGTGAACGGGAGTCCGGTCGGGTGGTACTGAACGAACTCCATATCCTTGAGCGGCGCACCTGCTCGGTAAGCCAGCGCCATGCCATCACCTGTACAGATGTTGGCGTTGGTCGTGAATGGGAAGACCTTGCCGGAACCCCCGTTGCACAATACGACCGACTTCGCTGTGATGACTTCGATGCGCCCGGTCATCAGCTCGATCGCCACGACTCCATGGACGCGTCCGTCGTCGACGAGAAGCCGAGTAACGAACCATTCGTCGTACCGCGTGACGTCGGCGTATTTCAGTGACGTCTGGAACAGCGAGTGCAGCATGTGGAAGCCGGTCTTGTCCGCAGCGAACCAAGTGCGCATGTTCTTCATGCCGCCGAAGGCGCGTACGGCGATCCGCCCGTTTGGTTGACGGCTCCAGGGACAGCCCCAGTGTTCGAGCTGCAGCAGTTCCCGCGGAGCTTCCTGCACAAACGCCTCCACCGCGTCCTGGTCAGCGAGCCAGTCGCTCCCGGAGACGGTGTCGTAGGCGTGTTCATCCAGAGTGTCGTCCTCGGCGAACACGCCAGCGGCCCCGCCCTCGGCTGAGACAGTGTGGCTGCGCATCGGATAGACCTTCGAAACCACGGCCACGCTGAGACTCGGATTGGTCTCGGCAATGGCGATTGCTGCCCGCAATCCCGCGGCGCCGCCGCCGACGAGCACTACGTCGTGGGCGGCGGCCGCGCCTTCACTCACCACCAAACTCCTCGTCCACCACGATCCTCCCCGCCCTGCGTCCTGAACTTCGGGTGCTCGCTACCGTCGTGGAACTCTATACCCGGGAGACCTCGTAGCAGCCGCGGTAGGTCTCCGCTGTGACGCACTAATCGTCGCCAGCCGTGATCAAATTGGCATCTGTGATCGTGCGGTCCTGCTGCGGAGTGCTGCTGTCCGGGCCAGGGGTAGATCCAGGGGACGGGCTGAGCAAGGCGCATTGCGCGAGGAGCAGGCAGCTGCCAAGCGCCATCACTGCCACGGCAAGGCGACCGAGCCGGGGGTCTGCCCTTTGCAGGGAGGCGCACACGGCCCGGCCGAGAGGTCATGGGGCACATTGTGCGCGACCTGACTGAAGGCGTTCGGCAATTTCGTCTTGTCTCCGCGGATGTGGCAGACTTGAGGGCTGCCGTCCTGCAACACGACACCTGCCACAGGGGATGTTGGCCGCGGGCCGCAACTCAACTGGATGTACGACTGTGGTGACCTGTGGCACCGGCGAGGAAGTTCTCATGAGCAAGCTCATTAACGAGCTCGACCAAGCATCGATGCGAAGCGATCTTCCCGCCTTCCGCCCAGGCGATACCGTCAAAGTGCACGTCAAAGTCGTCGAGGGCTCTCGCTCGAGAATCCAGGTCTTCACCGGTGTGGTGATCTCCCGTGCAGGCGATGGCATCCGCGAAGCGTTCACGGTCCGCAAGGTAAGCTTCGGGGTCGGCGTGGAGCGTACATTCCCTCTTCACAGCCCGATCATCGACAAGATCGAGGTGGAACGCCGCGGCGACGTCCGCCGGGCAAAGCTCTACTATCTGCGAGGCTTGCGCGGCAAGGCAGCCAAGATCAAGGAAAAGCGCAACGCCAGCTGATCGCCGGTGAGTCCGACATGGCGCGCCGGTGGGTCAGGCCGGCGCCGCGGCGCGCGTTGCAGCCGGTAGCCGAACCCGAGTTGGATCAGCTCGAATCCAACGACTCGGATCCAGACCATCTCACCTTTCGCCAGCACGTTCTCGCCTTCTTCAAGGAACTGGCGGCCGTGGTCGTTGGCGCAGTCGTTGTTGCCTCGTTGCTCCGCGGATTTGTCGGTCAGATGTTCTTGATCCCGTCGATCTCGATGGACAACACGCTGCAGGTCGACGACCGCGTTGTCGTGGAAAAGCTCAGCGGCTCCGAGCGTGGAGAGGTGGTCGTCTTCGCCGATCCTGGCGGCTGGCTCACCGGCGGCACCGCCCGCGAGCGCGGTCCAATTGGCAAGGCGCTCCAGTTTGTCGGGGTGCTGCCCGACACCAGCACCGAGCATTTGATCAAGCGGGTGATCGGCCTGCCTGGGGATCATGTGGTCTGCTGCGACGCTGCTGGTCGCCTCACCGTCAACGGCCAAGCCCTGGAGGAAAGCCACTACCTGGGTACCGGGCAGCATGGTGTGCAGGTGCAGCCATCGGCCATCAAGTTCGATGTCGTCGTTCCTCGTGGCCACTTCTTTGTGATGGGGGACAACCGTGATCACAGCCGCGACTCGCGGTGCCATCTTAATGACAGACAAGGCGGGGCCAGAACGGGTCAGAATGCATTTGTGTCGGAGGATCTGGTCATCGGTGGGGCGATCACCGTCGTATGGCCTTTCAATCGCCGGCACCGCTTGCCCATCCCGGATACGTTTGAGACCGTACCGTCCGGCAAGCAGCCGGCGCCAGACGTAGCAACAATTACCGCCGGACCTGAGGCCAGCTGTTGACAACTCATAAGAGTCCCGCCGCGCCTCCGAGCCTGGCCCGTGACAAAGCCAACCACAGACAGCACCAACCGCAGACGATAGGTCGTCGCGCTTGGGCGTTCACACGAGAACTGCTTATCGTGGTTGTCGGTGCAGTGGTGGTGTCCTCGCTGCTTCGCGCGTTCGTCGGGCAGATGTTCATCATCCCCTCGCAGTCGATGGAGAACACGCTCTTGGTAGGTGATCGTGTGGTTGTGCAAAAGCTCACCGACTTCCAGCGTGGCGACGTGGTGGTCTTCTCCGATCCGGGTGGCTGGTTGGATGCGGAACCGGTCGAGGATCCTCCTCCCTGGGACAGAGTGTTGGAGTTCATCGGGCTGCCCACTAGGAGCACTCCTGGCCATCTGATCAAGCGCATCATCGGGATGCCAGGCGACAAAGTCGTTTGTTGCACCGACAAAGGACGGATCAGCGTCAACGGCTACGCCCTTGACGAGCGCAGCTACCTCTATACAGATCCCGACGATGCGCAAATCAACCCATCCGATGTCCGATTCGAAGTCGTGGTTCCCAGGGACCGGATCTTCGTGATGGGCGACCACCGTGATCTGAGTGCCGACTCGCGCTGCCACCTATCCGACCTGTCGACAGGTCAGGGGAAAGGTCAGGCCGCCTTCGTCCCGACTTCGATCGTGGTCGGGCCTGCTTTCGCGATTGCGGCGCCCTTCGATCGCGCTGGCCGGTTGCGACGGCCCGCCACTTTTGAGAAGGTCCCCGCTCCGCGCCATCCTGCGCCCGAAAGAGCGGTGATCAAACCCGCGGGGGTGAGCTGCTGATGCCTGCAGCGAGAGCTGCAACGCCCGTCCTTGTCAAGCGCAACAGCGGCATCTACGGGTACGAGCGGGCGCTGCAGCGAATGGGTCTCTACCCGGTCGCTGGAGCTGACGAGGCTGGCCGCGGCGCCTGTGCAGGACCTCTCGTGGCGGCCGCGACGATCCTCAGCGACGCCAAGTCGCAGCAGGTCACCGGGCTGAAGGACTCAAAGCTGCTCACCGCGTTGCAGCGGGAGCGGCTGTACGCCGAGATCACCGAGAAAGCCGTCGCCTGGTCCGTGGCATGCATCGAGCCCGCGGAATGCGATGCGCTCGGCATGCACGTCGCAAACGTGATGGCGTTGCGGATGGCCTTGTCGCGCCTCGACGTGTCGCCGACATATGTACTGACCGACGGGTTCAGCGTAGACGGACTCTGCACGCCGGGACTTGCGGTCTGGAAGGGCGATCAGGTAGTGGCGTGCGTCGCGGCTGCATCGATCATCGCCAAGGTGACACGGGACAGGATCATGTGCGAGTTGGACCAGCTCTACCCGGAGTACGACTTCAAGGAGCACAAGGGCTATTGCACGCCGTCGCACCAGGAGAAGCTGGATGCTTACGGACCGTCTGCTACCCACCGGATGCGCTTCGTCAATGTTTCACGAACGGCTAGAGTCGATTCGCTATGAAACACGGCAGGAGTGGAGCGCTTCCGGCCCTCGCGGCGAGCGACGTCGATGAGCGCTGAAGATCTCGAACAGTACGAAAGTGAGCTAGAGCTCCAGCTCTACCGCGAGTACAAGGACGTGGTCGGCATCTTCACCTACGCGGTGGAGACGGAGCGCCGGTTTTACCTCTGCAACGCTGTCGACCTGAAGGTGCGCACCGAGGGTGGTGACGTTTATTACGAGGTCTCCATGGGCGATGCGTGGGTCTGGGACATGTACCGTCCGGCTCGTTTCGTGAAGAGCGCCAAGGTCCTCACCTTCCGCGACGTGTCGATCGAAGAGATCG
Source organism: Propionibacteriaceae bacterium (assembly GCA_036377435.1). Classification (GTDB taxonomy): domain Bacteria; phylum Actinomycetota; class Actinomycetes; order Propionibacteriales; family Propionibacteriaceae; genus Microlunatus. The sequence goes on along the minus strand of DASUYM010000078.1, from coordinate 17,302 downwards.
CTCACAGCGACCTCGAAGTCCCCAAATCGGGTTAGTTTCCACAGCTCCGAAAGAACGCTTTCCACAGATTTATGCCGACCCCGCATGATTCGGGATCGGGCAACCCAGCGTTCGCCGCTCAGCTCGGTCTCGCGCCGCAAGCGCACACGCTGGCCAAGGACGCCCTGTGCGGCCTGGAGCCAGCGAACCCCAGGCTTTCTCGCGGGCGATTCAAGCTTCCCATGGGTCCCTACACCACCTCAGCAGCGTAGTGAGATCTGCGTTTACTATCCCGAGACGGCCAGGGAGTATCTTTTGATCGAATTTGGTCCCTACGGGCCGTCTCGAGACGGCTCGCATGGAACTGAGAAACTTGACCCTCCTGGAACCTCCACCCCGGCTTCCACAGCCCTGACTGGACGGTTTCCACAGGTTTTGACGACCCCGCACGATGGGGATCGGCGTGCGCATGCTTCCGGGTGGAGGTGGGCGATACCGAAGACGGAACAGCAGCTGGGCGCACGCGGCGAGGATCTGGCCTGTGCGGAGTAGGAGCGACAGGGCGTGCGGGGGCTGGAGCGGAATTGGCGCTGCCGGCTGGGAGAGATTGACCTTGTCCGCCAGCCGCACCTCGGTGGCAAACCAAAATCCGGGAGGGCAGTACATGCTCAAGCGATTGATTGCCGGGGCCGCTGGCTTGGCGCTGACGCAGGGGGGGTGCCGCTCTGGCGGCAGGCCCCAGCAGGGCGCTCACCGGGGGGCAGCTTGCGGCGACGGAGACGCCTGGAGCTGGTCGATCGCCAACCCTGCCCGCTACCAGGCGGGCCCCCACGAGGCTGTAGTGGGACTGTCCGAGCGATCCGCACTGTCACGATCGAGGCGCCTACCGGTTGCACTGTTGAGGCCGGGGACACCTGGCGTGTACAACGGCTATGCGCTGAGGGCACCTTCAACGCTGAGGAAGCGAAAGCCGGTAGGGGCACTGACGCTGTCTCGGTAGCGGTGCGGACCTCCGACGATGTGGCTAGGGAGGAGATTCCGGTCAGGCTGAGGGTAAAGGACTCCTCACCGGTATCCCGGGCGTATAGGACGTGGACGAGTCGAATGCTTGCTGGTACTGCTGCATCGCACGCTGTTCAAGTTCCATGGCGTCGACAATCGGATGAGCTTCACCAACGAGCCCTACACCTGCGATTTGGCTGTCCGAGGGTGCCGGGACGCTGCTTCGGGCGTCGTGGACCTCAACCACGAAACCCGCCACCTGAGTGCCGCTCGGCGATCAGGCACGCTCCCTCCCAAGAACAACCCGGCATGGGCGCCCAAGATCAACAAGAACACCAATCGAACGACGGTGTGTTTGCACCGCCGGACCGCCGGCAGGTTCCGCCCTGGTCAATCGTCGGACATGGAAGTGACGTGCGTGACCATGTGGCCAATAAGTCAAGGAACTCTTGGTTGAGCAGTGTTGAACTGCGGACGCTCAAGCGAATGTTCGTGCGGTGCATGTGGTATCGCCGACCAGCCCGCCCGTAGGGTCGAAGGCGGGCCGACTCGGGGCCAATGGCGGCGTAGGACCTGGGGTCCTGAGGCCGGTCCGTGACCACCGAGCCGGAACCGGCCCTCGTCACCAAGCATCGCTGAGGATAGATTCGAACCATCGACGCCGAAAGGGCCAGTGATGCTCGACGAGAAAGACCTCATGCTCGCTCTCAAACGCCACTGGGACCATACGGGCAGAGACGAGGACATCGCCCACGAGATCTACCATGACGACGCCGTGCTGGAGTTTCCCCAATCCGGTGAGCGGTTCGAAGGCGTAGAGAACTTCAGGGAATGGCGCCGCCAGTACCCTGCTCACCTCGCGTTCCACACCCGCCGCATCACCTACCGCGACGACCTGGCGGTGGTTGAAAACCTCATCAGCTACAACGGCGCGCCATGGATGTATACCGTCAACCTGCTCGAGTTCCGAGGCGACAGGGTCGCGCACGAGCGCATCTACATCATGGACGGCTGGGAAGCGGCCGAGTGGCGGGCACCTTGGCGGGCCAACACACTCGCGGATCCACCGCCCCCGCCGCTCTAACTGATTCACAGCCACGGCAGACAGTGCCGTTTGTCGTCGTTCCGGAAGATGCCAAGCCCTGACAGGCGGTCAGTGCCGACGGCCTCAGCGCCTCCGCGGCCCGCCCTTTGTTACAGTGGGAGCCCGAGGCCACCGACATCCATTTCAGCCAGGTTTCGAGCGAGCCAGAGGGCCCGACGACCCTGTGGTCCCACTACGGGATGGGAGACGCACCTGATCTCCGCGTGGTGACGGGCTATTACATGCAGGAGAGCGCGCGCCCAAAGCGGGCGCGGAATGATGCCTGGCGCGGTGACGGCCCCGGCGCCTGGCACCTGTGGTCTGCGCTGCTCGGGTGGGAGCGGTGGCCCAGGCGCCAGGAGGCGCCGCCGCCGGTCGCCAAGACGGCCGGCTCCGGCCGGCTCCGGTTGTTCGTCTCGCACCGCTGGGAAAGCCTCGACCATCCGGACCCGAACGGCTCGCAGCTGTTGTCCGTGAAGGTCGGCCTCACGCTCGCCCTTTCGGCTGCGCTGCTGCAGGACGATGAGGACGCTGGGACGATCTCTGGCCTTCCTGAGTTGATGGCAGCGTTCGTCCGCGACACCGAGCCGTCGAACCTCGTCGAGCCGGCGCTCCTAGAGTGGGCTGCCGGCGTCAAGACGGCGGCGGAGGACAGCGCCACGGAGACGGACTTCTGGACACGAGCCCAGGCGCTGGAGGGTGAGTACGTCAGGCCGCTGCTCAACCGGATCCGGGACGGTGTGCTCGTCTGGTACGACTTCGTGTCGATGTTCCAGTCGCCCCGGACAGGGGACGAGGAGCAGGAGTTCCGGCGGGAGCTCCTGGAGCTCAACGACATTCAGGCCAACGCCGCCACCGTCGTCATCGCGGGCGACGCGCAGTATCTCACGCGGGCGTGGTGCTTCCTCGAGCTATGCGGTGGCATGCGGCATCACATCGTCGAGCTCATCCCGTCTTGGGGGAGCTCGGTCGGCATCGGCCAGTCGACACCGCGCTGGGCCTCGCGCAGCGACCAGTTGATCGGCGCGCTCAACGTGCTCGGCCTTGAGGCGATTCACCGCAGTGGACTTGAGGCCACGCACGACGACGACCTGCTGAACATCGCCAACCTTCTCAGCCGGCTCCCGCTGATGGGCTTGGTGGACACCGATGACAGTGACCTGGTCGGTGGCGTCATTCCGCTCCCGATGCGGGACGGGAAGTGGATCTCCGTGGGATCACCGGCAGCGAGCGAGCCGGCCCACGCGATCGGGCCGCTGCCGGTCGAATCGTTCGGTGACCTCCCGCCGCCCGCCACGCTGGTATCGGCGGCCCAGGCGTACGCGGGCGCGGACGCCCTCAATGGTCCGATCGGCATATGGGTCTACACGACGCAGCGGGTGCTCAGCCTGGCTTGGGCCGCTCGCGCCGGGGAGCTCTGGGCCACGGTGCGGGCGCATCTCGAAGCAGAGTTCGCGGACGGCCCGCGGGTGCTGCCAGCGCGTGGGAGTGACGTTTCGGTGTCCTGTATGTGGGCCGACGCCCGCGCGCTGGCCGACGACGGGCTCGGCTGGACTCGGATAGTGCCAAGCACGGCGCGTCTGCTGGTCGTGGTCACGCAGGCCGATCTGCCTGCCGTCTGCCGGATCTACGACCGGGTCGTCGGCTCGCACCTCGCGTGCGGCGTGCCCGTCGTCACCTTCTCGCCGGAGACCGGCCGCACCACCGTGCATCTGCCGTCCGCCGATGGCCGGCCGCGTGCTAACCCGATTTCTGCCGATGTGCTCGCCGCGCCTCGCATCCGCCGTTCCAACGCCTACCCACGGCAGCTGTTGATGGGCGGCGACATCGGCGCCGAGAACATCGAGCTTCTGGCAGCACTTCGGCTCGACCCCGGCGAGGGTCAGCCCGCGCCGGGCCGGGTAAGCGAAACTGCCGCGGAGGCGGGACTCGGACTTGCCGGTGCCGAGATCCCGGCCGCGGAGATGCTTCTGCACAGCGAGCACCGGGTCCGCCTCGAGGCCCTCGCCCGCTGTACCGCAGCGACGTGGGACGAGTGGTTCGCGCCCCGGCTCGACAGGTCCGCCTGGGCAGTCGGCATGGCCCCGCTTCAGCTGGACGTGATCGAGCAAATCGTCCGCGCGGCCTTCGACGCGTTCGAGAACCCGTTCAAGCGGCGCAGGCTGCTGAAAGTCCTGGTCACCGATCACGACGGTTACGCCCTACCGCCGTGGATCGTGGAGCAGGCCGCCGAGCTGATCCCTATGCTGCACGAACGGGAGCCGTAAGTAGCAGGCCCGTCCGTCGGCCACCGACGTGATTTGCGAAATGCGCGGCATCGGCCGGGGCGCGCTGCCGCAGGTTCTCTTGATCGAAAGTGCAGTGGCTGCACATCCGTCGCGACGGCATGCTCGCGGGGTCCATAACGCGGTTTTCAAGGTCGGTCAAGGTGTCCAAAGGTGGCCCGTATGTGGACAAATTGTGGACAGCGCTAGCTGTTGATCTACGGCCCCGACCGCGGCCGTCGTTACCTCCAGTTCGGTTTGATCATGGCCGCGATGGTCACCGTCATCGCCGTCCCGATGATCCATGGGGCCAGGCCGGAGCCGCCGAGCAAGGCCCTGCTGCTCCAAGCTTTCAGCACCAACCTCACCGTGCTTGGCCGCTAGGTGGTGCAACGCTGGTCGCTTACGCCATCCGGTTTGCTCCAGATCGATCGGAAGCCGGTCGACCCCGCTCGACGAAGCCTCTGCGGGACGGCGAGCTGAAGACGCAGACGACGTTTAGCCGCGGGGTGGCTTCCATGGCCCGACGCCGCCGAGGCGCTCGGCTGTGATCCGTGTGACGTATCCGGGCGGGGGATCGGGCATCCCCGGGAAGATAACGTCGGGCCCGATATAGGTGTGGGCGAGGTGCTGAAGGATGTCGGCGGCACCACCCTCGGTCACGCGCGCGGTGCCGTAGACGACGAGGTATTCGAGCAACCCCCACTCGTTGATGGTGGTCGACGGGATCGAAAGCGCGATGCGGGGGTCGCGGCGGAGGTTCCTCAGTTTCCGCTGGTCCGGGAGTGTGGCAAAGATGATCTCATCACCATCGAGCCCGACCCACGCGGCCGTGACCTGCGGCCCTCCGTCCTCGTCAAGCGTGACCACGTGCGCGACTGCGTTGCTCTCGAGGAGTGCACGGGCGGCCTGGGGGAGAGGGATTCCAACCACGGATCGATGCTAGCGGTCGGTGCGTCGGGGTCTGCGACTCGCTCGGGATCTTGCTGCTGTTGCTTGCCTGGAGTTGACACAATTCCCGAGCCGGTATCAACTGACATAGATCGAACTCTGTCACCTGTCATTGAAGGAGGCTTCGATGCAGCAACGCTCCCTCGGCTCTGATGGCCTGGAGGTCTCTGAGCTTGGACTCGGTTGCATGGGGATGTCCGACTTTTACGGTCCTGCCGACGAGGCGGAGAGCATCGCCACGATCAATTCCGCGCTTGATGCCGGTATCACGCTGTTGGACACCGGCGACTACTATGCCGCTGGCCACAACGAATTGCTGATCGGCGAGGCGCTGCGTGGCCGCGACCGCGGCGGCGTCGCGATTAGCGTCAAGTTTGGGCTGCTCCGAGCTCCGGACGGGCAGATCGTCGGTATCGACGGGCGGCCGGCGGCGGTGAAAAGCGCCCTGGCATATTCGCTGCGTCGGCTCGGTACCGACTATGTCGATGTGTACCGCCTGGGGCGGGTGGATCCTGCGGTACCAATTGAGGAGACGGTCGGTGCGATCGCGGAGATGGTGCAGGCCGGATTCGTTCGGCATGTCGGGCTGTCGGAGACCGGGGCCGAGACGGTCCGTCGTGCGAACGGAATCCATCCGGTAGCCGATCTTCAGATCGAGTACTCGCTGCTGTCCCGTGGGATCGAGGACGAGATCCTGCCGATATGCCGTGAGCTGGGCGTCGGAATCACCGCGTACGGGGTGCTCTCCCGTGGTCTTCTGAGTGGTCACTGGTCGACCGAGCGGGCTGCGAAGGCGGGCCCGTTCCGACAGACCGCTCCTCGGTTCACAGGTGAGAACCTGGCACGTAACCTCGCTCTAGTCGAAGCGTTGCGCTCGGTGGCCGAGGCGAAGGGCGCGACAGTCGCCTCCCTCGCGATTGCGTGGGTGCTCTCGCGTGGGGAAGATATCGTGCCGGTTGTGGGGGCACGGCGGCGAGACCAACTGGCCGAGGCGCTCGGCGCCACCGCCCTACAGCTCACCACCGAAGACCTTGAGGCGATCGAGCGCGCCGTGCCTGCCGGCGCGGCGGCGGGTGATCGCTACCATGCGCCCCAGATGGCGACGCTCGACAGCGAGCGCGGCGGGGCGACGTCGCGGTGAGCGAGACCGTCCTCACCTTCGAACGGATCCTGGAGGCGGCTGAGGACGTCCTGCGCCGGTTCGGGCCCGCCAAGGCTACGGTCGTTGACGTCGCCCGCGCGCTCGAGGTGAGCCACGGGAGCGTGTACCGCCATTTCCCGAGCAAGGCCGCGTTGCGCGATGCGGTGGCCGAGCGGTGGCTCGCGAGGATCTCGGAGCCACTAGAGGTTGTCGCGAGCGAGGATGGCTCGGCGACCGAGCGGCTCCGTCGCTGGCTTGAGCTCCTCATCGCCTCCAAGCGCAGTCGGGCGCTCGAGGACCCGGAGCTGTTCGAGACCTATGTCCAGCTGGTTGCTGAGTCGCGGGACGTCGTGGTGGCACACGTGGAGACCCTCACCGGGCAACTCGCCGCGATCGTCGCCGACGGCGTCCAGCGTGGCGAGTTCGCGGATGTGGACCCGGCCATGGCTGGCTGCGCGGTGTTCGATGCGACGGCGCGCTTCCACAATCCAGTCCATGCGGCGGAGTGGTCCGGCCCCAGCATTGATGCGGCGTTCGAGGGCGTTTGGTCGCTCGTCGTCGCCGCGCTCCGTTCAAGGAAGTGAGCACGTTGGCATCGGAGCAGATGCACGAACCGAACCTGCATGTCGTCTTGGGGGCGGGTCCGCTCGGTCTCGCCGTGGCACGTCATCTCGCGGCGAGAGGTGACCCGGTGGGGGTCACGGTTCGAGGAGGACGGGCCGACCTCCCCGGAAGGCGTTGAGGTCGTCGACGCAGACCTCGCCATCGAGGCCGACGCGAAGCGGGCATGTGAGGGGCAGCGGTCGTCTACCACTGTGCCAACCCGCCGTGCGCAAAGTGGTCTGATCGCATCCGCCGCTCATGGACGCCGCCATCGAAATGGCGGCAGCGGCTGGGGGAGGCTTGTGTTCGGCGACAACCTCTACGCCTACGGTCCGGTAGACGGACCGCTCGCAGAAGACCTGCGCAACCTGGCGACCCACCCGAACGGCCGGGTCCGGGCATCGGGACCACCCTCGACGCCTGGTCGAGACCCACGGATCACAAGGTCAAGGATCACCTGGCCGCCGCACGTTGGGCCCTCCCAGGCCTTCAAGCCAGAAGACGATTACTTCCCCGACATGGTCACCACCTGCGACCAAGAGCGCTGATCCGACGAACCCGGCCTGGTACTACAACCTGAAGGAACACCCTCGAATCACGGTCGAGGTCGGGACCGCGACTTTTCCAGTCGAGGCGACCGAGGTGACGGGTAAAGAGCGCGACGAACTCTGGCGCCGGCTCGTCGCATTGCGGCCGGGTTTCGCCGAGTACGAGACCAAGACGTCACGCATCTTCCCCATGTTCAGGCTGACGCGCCTCTCGTAGCGCCAACAACGAACCGCACGCCCTCAAGTACGGCCGCGCCGCCGCTACCCTCCACGTTTGTTCACCTCGTCTGCCCGCACGCGAGAATCGGCCCAGATCCTGGCGCCCAGCCCCGAAGCGCGGAACGCTCTGAAGCGACGATTGCCTCGTGGCACGGACGTCTTTTGGGCTGATGCGGCGTGCCGGCGCAAGAAGCCCCAGTATCCGATGATCGCCACGACCAGAAGCAAGAGACCCAGCCCGATTTGCATCCCGTGAGTGAGCCCGGATGGATAAATCACTTCGACCAGGTAGTGCGAGATGAATCCGCCGCGATAGCCGGCCTCTCCGGCACGCTGGCGGAGGTCGTTCTCGAGCAGCGTCAGTGGGCAGGTGAAGCCGGCGAACTCGACTAGGGCGCCGTATATCACCGCGGGGATGTGGGCCCAGATGATCACGGGCCACCGCCAGGTGAGAAAGACGCCACCCACGACGAAGCCGAGGAACAGCAGATGGCCAACCACCACAAGGTCAACGCAAGCCCGATACCACATCTCGTCACCCTGCCGGGGCAACATACCCAGCCCCACAGTAGATCCAACAGCAAGATCGGCTCGCGTCTGCGATGTGCACTATTGTCGCGATGGCGCCGCCTGGGCGCCAAATCACACCACCGCGGTTGCCGACTCTGCCGATGACTCCACGGAACCCCAATCCACTTACCAGCGCCTTAACTTAGTGGAGGTCGTCCTGGTCGCGGCGCTGATACGGGCGGCGTCAGCCTTGATCATCCAGCACCCGCACGGCCAGCGGAAGCGGCGGTTGCGGGGGTCGCTTCAGCCCTCGCGATCGCCAGGCTGCGTCTCCCTCCCGTCGCGCAGCGCCCGCCAGGAGGGCAAACGGGACAAGCCGACGCTCGGTTCACCGACCTGGCTGAATCGCGACGAAGGTGTCGTAGTAGCGACCTGGACACCCTCATCGTGCGGAGCCGGTCCACGTCCCGGGGTTTGTTCGCCCTGGGTGCGGTTCGGACGACGACTGACCTGCGGCTCGGTGGCGGCGCGGGTCACCGGCTGGGGAACTGCGAGTAGTCCGGGAAGTTGCCGAACAGCCGCTCGTCCTCGCCGTCCGGGCCGTACGTGACTGCCTGCACGAGCAGGTCTCCACCGACGAAGGCACCCTTCCACGACTCACCCATGCCGCCGAAGACCTCCTCCCGGTCACCCCTGCTGCGTGGTCGATTGATGCCTACCTTGAAGGCCTGCAGCTGCTCGGCGACGCGCGACGCGAAGTCCATGTCGTCGGTCGCCAGACTTGCCACTAGGCACCCGTTGCTGGCATTCATGGCCGCGAGCAGCTCGGCCTCGGTGTCCACGCAGACGACGGAGTCGAGGGGGCCGAACGGCTCGGCGTGGTGCAGTGACCAGTGGGCCGGTGGCTCGAGGACGCAGGCCGGTGCGACGTATGCCGAGGTGTCCTGCCCATCAAGGAAGCGCCCCGCACCCACCGAGCCGCGGTGGAGCGGAAGGCCCCGGCCCCGCATTGCTTCCTCGAACTGCTCTCCCAGTTCCGCGGCCTTCCGGGCCCCGATCACCGGCCCGAAGTCCAACTCCGGGAGGGGACCATCCGGACGGTCGACGGCCAGCGGGTGGCCGAAGCGCAAGCCTTCGACGACCGGCAAGTAAGTATCGAGGAACGCGGGCAACAAGCGTCGTTGGACGACATACCGCGGGTACGCAGTGCACCGCTGCTTGGCGTACTCGAACCCCTTGCGCAGATGCTGGGCGAGCAGCTCCCACTCGGTGAAGTCCCATATCCCCCACGCGTTCAGCCCTTCCTGCTCGAGAAAGTGGCGGCGGCGGCGGTCGGCCAGGGAAGTGGCGGCGACCCGTCCGTTGGATCGGCCTCCGACGAACGCGAGTGCCCCTATGCCGGGATTGCTGATCAGGACGTCGCCCAGCTTGCCGCCGATCCCGCTGAGCAGTGTGACCGGAAGACCGGCGCGGGCCATCAAGGCGTGGGCGAGCGTCAGGCAGTGGAAGCCGCCCTGGCTCGGCGTCTTCGCCACCACGGCATTGCCGGCCAGCACCTGAACCAGCTCGGCGTGCACCTGCACGCTCATCGGGTAGTTCCAGCTAGCAATATTCGACACTGGGCCAGGCAGGGGCCGCCGCTCGGCATCAGTTCCGATCGCCAGCTGGCGTTCTATCTCGTCGACGTACCAGCGGACCCCGTCCAGGCCGCGATCCACGTCGGCCACGGCCAGCCGCCATGGCTTGCCGATTTCCCAGACCAACAGCAGGGCGAGCAGGTCCCGGTGGAGGACCATCGTGTCGATCGCGGCGGTCACCCGTTCGCGGCGTTCAGCCAAGCCGACCTTCGACCACCCCGCATGCTGATCGCGGGCATGCTCGACGGCGCTAGCAGCGATGTCGCGCTCGACACGTGGCGGGCCCTGGATCGGCGACAAGTCGACGGGGGTGACATGGTGGCCGGGCACTCCCACACGCTGCCACTTACCGTGCGACAGGTTGCGGATGCGGTCGGACTCGAATGCCTCCGGTGCCACAGACACGCATCGGGCGTAGGTCTCTGCCCACGAGCATCCAGGTTTTAGCTGCAGGTTCGTCACGTCGACATTCTGGCGCCGCAGCAATCTCGCCATGCGAGCGGGCCGATTGAGCCGTGCCACCGTCATCGGCGACACGGTGCGGACGGCCGTCAACGATGGATCAGAGGTGTTGATCTTCGTCGCCAGCGGATGGTATCCCGATCCATCGGATTCTCAGTGAGTGCGGCAAGAAGGGGTGGGTCCGAGCATCGGCTCCGGCGATCCGGTTCGAGGAGGCCGCAATGACACACGAGACCACGCCCACATCAGCGCAAGACACTGCGGCTGACGCCCGGGCGCGTGAGGTCGAGGAGCAGATGACCGACGCCGAGCGGGCCTCGGTGTTGATCAGCGTGGCGGGGTTGAGCACGGTGGCGCCGGCCAAGGACAGGCGTTCCCCGAGGACGTGACGATGTGTACCAGCTACACGCCGGGCGTGCCTCGTCTCGGTGTTCCAGCGCCGCTGATGAGCGATTCGAGCGTGGGCATCGTCAATCTCGACTTTCGACCGGGTGTGCCTGCCACGGCGCTACCGGCGAGCATCGTGCTCGCGTCGAGCTTCAACCCCGAGCTCGCCCGTGAGTGTGGCCGGATGATCGCCCGCATTTCTTAGTGACCGAACAGCCCGCCTGCCGACGCAAACCAGCAGGGTCAGCGCGTTGTCAGCCCAAGCGGACGCCCGTGGTGGCACGAGTCAGGCTTGCCCGCGCGCAGCAGGAACGTGTGTGCGCGCTGGCCGATCGTCTTCTCCCGAGCGACGACCGCGTCCGACTGTCCGATCACCTGAACATCGCGCGTGCTCGCCGGCATGGTGCCGGCTATCTGAAGGAACGTGAGAAGCGACGGCTCGAGCCGATCCTGCAGCAGTGGCTCACGCTCAGCGCCTTGTGGCCTGGCGTATCTGGCTTTTGGCTTGTGATCCGCCTCGCGTCAGCTCTGGATAGTCGGTTCGCCGCCGAGTCCGGCGTTGCGAGCTAGTGCTACCGCTTCGGCACGGCTGCGGGCGCGGAGCTTGGTGAGAATGTCGCTGACCCGGTTGCGGACGCTCTTTTCGGTGAGTACGAGGCGGCGGGCGATGATGGCGTTGTCCAGCCCTTGCGCGATCATCTGCAGGATCTCTCGTTCGCGTGGGGTTAGTTGCGGGAATGGGTCTGGCGCGGTGGCTACCCGCGGCGTTGCGAAGAAACTGATCACTCGTTCGGCGATTCCTGAGCCAAAGACTGCTTCTCCTTTAGACACAGCATGTAGGGCGCGCTGTACGTCATCACCGTCGGCCTCTTTCAGCAGGTAGCCGCGCGCGCCGGCTCGCAGCGCGGCGAAGACGGAATCGGGGTCGGAGTCCATAGTGAGGACGATTACGGCGGTGTTGGGATGGTGCGCGGTGATTCGCGCCGTCGCTCCGAGGCCGCCGATACCGGGCATCCTCAAGTCCATAAGCACCACGTCCGGTCGTTGGCCGGCTACTTCATCGATCGCCTGCTCGCCGTCGCAGGCTTGGGCAACCACTTCGACGTCCTTGAGGTCCTCAAGAATGGCCACCAGTCCAGCTCGAAAAACTGGGTGGTCATCCACTACCAGCACTCGGATCGTCATGGTTGGACCAGTGGAAGGACCGCCCGTACGACGGTGCCGCCGGTGCCATTAGGAGATATGTCGAGGCGGCCGCCTACCTCCGGTCCCGCAGCTCGCGGGCGCGGCCGGCAAGGGTTGGGTGGCCGGCGCCCTCGAGTCGCCGAGCTAGCGCGTCAATCTGGTGTGCGGTGCCAGCAAGCGCAGGTCCCACACCATCATGCAGGTCGGCGCGCAACCGCCGACGCTCCTCCTCTCTTGCGATAACGATGCGCTCTCGACTGTGAGCGACTTCTGCGACCAGACCTGCGGCGAAGGCCAACGTGCCCGCCCTGCTGGCCACCTCCTCGATGGCGGACTGCTCTTCGGTGCTCCACCGCTCGCCGGCTCGTCGTAGCCCGACATGCAGGTTGCCGACCAGGGTTCCCAACGCCATCGCAGGCACACTCCGCGAGCCGGCCACCGGGCGACCCGAGCCGGCTACCAGCGTGTCATCCGCAGCGTGGAACGCCACATAGGGCAACCGCAGAACGTCGCGGAGCGAGTCAACCAGTCGCTGCAGCGCGTCGGCAGGCTCGGATGCTGAAGCCATATGACGACCGACGCTGGATACCACCGCGTGCGGGTTGTGCCGGTGGCCGAACAAGGCCCGATCCACGACACGCTGCACCGCACTCCGGGTAGTGGCTGCCAGCAACGCAACCGCCGCGATCAGGATCACCGCGAGCGTGGAGCCAGCCGCGATCAACTGCACTCCAAGGACGGCAGCCGCGTAGACGCCAGCGATCAACAGGGTGAGCAGCGTATAGACGATCGTGCGGGAAAGCACCAATTCGACATCGAAAAGCCGATGCCGCAGCATCGCGATGCCGATACCCACTGGCGGCCCGATCACTCCAAGCGCCGCCGCAAGCTCGCTGACCATGGGCAGCCCGGTGAGACCAGAGGTTCCAAGCACCGCTCCCAGGACAGCGATCAGCGCCCCAAGCAGCAGCCACTGAAGTTGTGCCCTGACTACACCGACAGCACCTCGCAGTCGCAGTAGGACACTGACCAGCCCGAGCGCAGTGCCAGCAAAGAAGACGATCGAGCTACCCACCTTGGTGACGTGGTGCAACCACTCAAACCCGGCTAGACCGAACGGGTTCGGCACCTGCTGGGCAAAATCCAACCCCACCGGTATGACCATCGCGGCAGCAATGGTGATCACCGCGACTACTACCAGCGTGGCTACAACCGGCCGCCACCTTGGCGAGTGCAATCGGCCGTTCGGGAAGAACAAGGCCACCAGCGGCACCGAAAAGAAGTATGGGGCGAACCCCAGACGGCCAGCCACGTCGCGAACGTCGTGGCCGGCAACGAACCGTGGAAGAGCAGTGCTGATGTCACCGCGTAATGAGCCAGCAGTAGATACGGGCCGAGCAACGCAGGAACGACCATCAGCAAGCCGACGATATTTCGCGGCTCAGACCGGACCAGCAAGGCCCCCACGGCCGGCTACACAACGGCCACAGGCAGGTCGCCCCAATACAGCGGATTGATGTCCGCGCGGGCGGCCAACCAGCGATGCCATGGCACAACGATCAGGCAACAACAAATCGATAACGCCGCCAGCCCAACCGCTGTGCCAACCAACACCCTGTTCAGACCGCCAGCTCTCACAGCGGCGTCCGGTGATACGGCGAGGCTCGCTGAGTCCGGAGTCACGGACGGATGATTGCCGATCGAAGCCGTCCCAGGCAATTCGCCCACTGCAAGAGTCCCGTCAATCGGGGGCTGGCATCCCTGTCGCCCGGGACAGGGATTGCAGCAGCGTTGCGGACGGCACCGGACGAGCGGGTCCGGCCTCGATCGCTGGAGACCGTCATGTCATACGCCACTACCGACCGTGCGCCCGACGAGACCGCAGTCCGCCGCCCACGATGGCCGCCCCACGGGGGCGCAGCGCGCTTGATCCGAGTCGCCACACTTCTCGGACACATCACATTGCAGATGGCGGCGGCGTCAGCGAGTTCGACCCATGCCTTATCGAAGCGGTCGCTCTTGCCAGGTGCCACACTGTCGACGGCGACCGAATCCAGTCTCGTGTCGACTTTGCGGTCCGCAGCGACGATCGCCCGCACATCTGCTGGAACGACCGGTCGACATGGGCTCAGTCCTGGTCTGATCCAACCGCGACACTCATCAACCTTCCCCACCTTCCAGCTCGCTACGCTGCGCGACATTCGCTGACGAAGTTGACTGTCACCAGACGCGAACAACCATGCGGCAGGTTGCGGTCGGCAGCTGCCGCGCTCGCCGGCAATGCTGTGAACAGCAATCTGCGGCGCGCGCAGCTCAGCTTTTTGGGAGCCTGGACCGCTGAATGGGCCTTCACCGTGGCATTGGGAATCGTGGCCTACCGGGATGGCGGCGCGACGGCAGTCGGGCTAGTGGGGCTGCTGCGCATGGTGCCCTCGGCAGTCCTTGCACCTTTGGCCGCACCGCTGGCCGATCGTGTGCGAAGGGAACGCATCCTCGTCCTGGTATCCACCGTGCGCGGCCTGGCTACCGCAGCGGCCGCGATTGTCGTCGCTGCAGACGCCCCCGTGACGATCGTCTATATCCTCGCTGCCGTATCCACCATTGCGGCAACCCTCTACCGGCCGGCGCATTCCGCGTTGCTTCCGTCACTGTGCTGGTCTGGACGTGAACTGGCCAGCGCAAATGTCGTTCGGGGGCTGCTGGATTCGCTGGCCACCCTGGCTGGGCCCTTGTTGGCCGCTGTACTCCTGGAGTTCACTGACGTCGCTGTTGTGTTCGCTGTCGCGTCCGGTGCCTCACTGGCCGCGGCGGCGTTGCTGCTTCGACTGCACTACGAAGCGCCGCCGAGACCCGCAGCTGCACCAGGCGTCCACTTGATCGCGGAGGCTGCAGAGGGGATCAAAGCCGTCGTGTGGAATCGTGACCTGGCGTTGTTCATCGGCCTCACCATCGCGCAGACGTTCACCCGTGGGACGCTGACTGTCTTCACCGTTGTAATAGCCCTCGATCTGCTCCACACCGGCGAGCCGGGCGTCGGCGCTCTCACTGCGGCCGTCGGTGCGGGTGCGGTAATCGGCTCGCTCGCCGCATCGCTACTGGTGGGGTCGCGGCGGCTGGCTCAGTGGTTCGGCATCGGCGTTGCGTTGTGGGGGCTGCCTCTCGCACTGATTCCCTTTTTTCCGCAACAGGCGGCTGTCTTGGCACTGTTGGCCTCCGTCGGGGTCGGTAATGCGCTGGTTGACATCGGCCTGTTTACGCTGATGGCTCGGCTTGCCCCCGATGAGGTTCTTGCCCGAGTCTTCGGCGTGTTGGAGAGCTTGATCGCGCTCTCAGTGGGGCTGGGTGCTCTCCTTGCCTCTCTCTTGATCGATTTGTTTAGCGCGCGGACGGCGCCGGTCGTGGTGGGGGTTCTGTGTCCGATCCTGGTAGTGGCGGCGTGGCGCCGCTTGAGAGGCCTGGACCGCTCCATCGGCGTTCTGGACAAGAAGATCGGATTGCTCCAACGCCTGCCCATGCTTCAGCCGTTGCCGCTGCCCGCGATCGAACAGCTCGCGCGGGCACTCGAACCTATCTGCGTAACCGCTGGCCAGGTTGTGTTTCGTCAGGGTGATCCGGCTGACCGCTGCTACGTGATCGAGCAGGGCGCGGCCGATGTCGTCAGAGACGGCCGCCTGATCACCAGGCTCGGTGCCGGCGAGGGGTTCGGAGAGATCGCGCTGCTGCACCGGATACCACGCACAGCCATGGTCCGGGCAGCCACAGATCTCCAGCTGCACTCGTTGACCTGCGAACAGTTCCTTCCCGTCGTGACGGGCTTTCCACTCAGCGCGCGACAGGCGCGTGCGTCTGTCGACACAATGCTCGAACGATTCAGTCCGGAGGGCTCCGCTGACGACACACGCCTGACCCAATGCACTGAAGCTGCAACTGCTTGGCGGTCAAACTTCCCCTCGATAGAAGAAGCGTGACGGAAAAACTCCTCGGCGTGCCTGGTCACCCCGGCTCGGGACTTAGATAGCGTCGTCGCCGCCAGGGCTCAGTCATGAGCCAGGCTTGGGCCATAACGGGCCATTACGCGTGGCGAGTGCCGTGATCCACGGTCAGCCATGGGCGCACCCGGATGACTCACTGCCCGCCAGCTGGCTCAACCACCGCGATGACACCGCGCGATCTCGACGACCCTAAATGCGATCTGGCCGTGCAGGATCAGCTTGGGCTGCGTGATGATGGCACGTTCCCCGGACACCGCCGACGCTGCCAGCCGAAGTAATCCGCATGTGGGTTTTGCGGGTTGGGCCGAAGATCAAGGCGTTCTGTCGTGGTTCCCGGACGCGGCTGGTGGCGGACTCCATGCAAGTCGCCGTCACAGATTCGATAATGTTCAGGTTCGCTCGGCGAGCTGCGACAACAAGCCCGGATAGTGCCACAACTGCCCCGACGATAAGCAGCCCAACCCCCCATTCGCCGGGTGTGACGGCCGCCAGGTTTGAGGGGTCCGCCCGACTGTCCAGAGCGAGGATGAGTTCGCCGACATTCTCCGCGTGCTTCGTAACGCTCGCTCCAACGATGCCAATGGCTGCACCTGAAAAAACCAGCCAGGCTGGCATCGGAGCCATGGGCCGCTGCATGGCCTCGCTCATAGATCCTCCGACGGTCGAGTGACGGCCAGATTGGCTGCAGAGTGGCTGTGCTCGTGGCGATATCCCGGCATCGTGGCTGGATCGTTACGCTGCCCATCGCAGGAGATTCGGCCGGTCTTGAACCGTGGAGCGACAGCCATGGATGCGCCGGGCCGCGGCAGCCGATCGGCCAGCCCACCAGCCAGACGAGCAGGACCTAGGCGAGCTGACTCGGGTGGTGCACCGCAGCCCCGGTGTGCCCGACGAAGTAGCCCATGACGCCAGCGACGATGATCACCAGTTCCCATCGGGAGCGGGGCGGCGACGTGCCTAAGGCCTCCACCACGAGCGCCGCGGTCCTGATTGCGAGCACGGCCAAAGCCCTGCGTCGCAACGCAAGCTGACCGCCAGGACAGGGTCAGAAGCGCGAGAGGCGCCGTCCTGCAGCCGGCCAGGGGTCGACGGACGATCTCGGCTGACACCACGACGAACGAGACCGGCCCGACCAGCCGACTTACCCTGCATTCGTGACTTCGGCTGGGTGGCGGGTGAACCAGATGGCGAGCAGCGGGTTCGGGACCCAGCACAGCCAGGCGATCGCGGCGTACGCCGTCTCGAAGGAGAAGTCGACGATCCCGGCCGCGGCGAGCGCGTAGTAGATAGGGACCCACACCCGCAACATGACTCCGGCCATGATGAGGGAGAAGCTGC
>DASUYM010000077.1:0-52628 GCA_036377435.1 Propionibacteriaceae bacterium | reverse complement strand
ACATGGGTGTGCCGCCGATCATGAAACCGAAACGGTGAGAGCCCCTCGGCCGCCACCGCGGTCATCAGCTTCCGCCACACGTGGGTGTAGAAGTCGCCATTGTGCAACGGCAGGCCAGTCCGGCTGGTGAACACGAAGTCGTCAGCCGGCCGGCCCTCAATCCGCTTCTCGAGCAGCGCGGCCACGGCCGGGGCGATCGTGATGGTCCGTCGGGATCGCCGTGTCTTCGGATGCCCGAGGTGGTGATCCCGCATCGTGTGCTTCGCCCGCAACTGCCGGGGACAGCCAACCCGGGATCTCGGTCGCGTCATCCTCACCATTGCGCTTACACGCCTTGTTCACCCGAACCGTGCCGCGGTCAAGATCGATATCCCCGACCCACAACGCGCTGATCTCACCGAACCGCAAGCCCGTCCCGGCCGTCACAGCCAACACGTCCCCATGTCTCTTGGCCAGCCGTACGGCGGTCTCCAACTCCCGTTCAGTCAGGAACCGCAGCTCCGGCCTCGACTGCTTCACCCTCGACCGTTTCGGCGCCGTCCCAATTGCCGGATTCGCAGCCAGATAGCCACGCTTCACCGCGTAGGCGAACCCGCCGTAGATCAGACCGTGGTAGTTCGCCTTCGTCTTCAAAGGCCGGTCCCACTCGATCAGCCAGGTCTTCAGCTGCGCCTCACCGATCGCGGTGACCGGGCCCGCGAACACCAACCTCGCACCGGCGTGCGCGCCAGCACCTGCAGCTGTCCGAGGTACCGCTTCCGCTGCCCTGTGGACAGGTCGACGATCTGACGGACGTACTCTTCGCCGATCTTGTCGAAGCTCGGTGGAGGCGTCATGGGGTCGGCGACATCCGGCGGCCGGACGAACCCTCACCCTTCACCCATCCGTCGGGCCACCGCTGACCAGCGGCCTCGACCATCCGCTTGAAACCGTCCGCGCGCGCGGGATTCTGCGCGTCCGATCCAGCGCCGAACGTCTCCCACACGCGAGTGGCGTCATGAGCACCACCGGGCCGCCAGATCACCCGCGCGGTCAGGCCGCCGTCGGCGCGCCTCTGCTGTTCAATCCATGCCATGCCCGGGCCTCCGAACTGAGTCGGTGCCACAGCGGTGCCACAATGGGCCCCCTGAACCTGCCGCGGATTCCATATCACCCCAGGTCAGCCCGGGGGTCGTACTGGTGCGCGAGGGGGGATTTGAACCCCCACGTCCTTGCGGACACTGGCACCTGAAGCCAGCGCGTCTGCCGTTCCGCCACTCGCGCTCGGTCGCAGGCAGTGTCGTGCGAACCAGCCGGGAAAGGCTAGCACGACCCAAACCGTTACCTATGCGTCAGTTTTGCACGCTTGCCAACGCTTCAGGCTCAATTCTCGGCGTACCAGGCCGCCCAAGCTTCTGCACTACCATCTAGGTTGACCTCGGGGAAAGGAGGGACATGGGCATTTTTGCGCGCTTTGAGAAGAAAGTTGAGGGCGCGGTCAGTGGCGTCTTCGCGCGCGCATTCAAGGGCGACGTGCAGCCGGTCGAGATTGCAGCGCGGCTGCAGCGCGAGATAGATGCTGAGGCCAAGCTGATGTCCCGCAACAAGCGCTTAGTGCCCAACGATTTCACCGTCCAGCTCTCCCAACACGACCACGACAAGCTCGCCCCGTATGCCAGCACCCTGAACGCCGAGTTGGCGACCGAGCTGCGCAACCACGCCCGCGAGATGGGCTACATGTTCAATGGCCCGATCAAGATCGGCTTCGAGCTGGACTCCCACCTGCCCACCGGTCGTTTCACCGTCACATCACAGGCTGTCGCTGGTATCACGCCACGCGGCGGGCGCGCAAGTGAAACTGCCATCAGCCGAGCGCCACTTGTGCTCGAGGTCAATGGCACTCGGCATCCGCTGCAGCCGCCAGGCTTGGTGATCGGCCGCGGCAGCGAGGCTGACCTGCGGATCAACGACCCGGGAATCTCTCGCCGGCACGCCCAGATCCGGGTGAATTCAGCAGGTCAAGGCTTACAGATCGACATCGTCGATCTTGGTTCCACCAACGGCATCAGGGTCAACGGACATAAGGTGCGAGCGGCCGTCCTACAGGAGGGATCACGGATCGAGATCGGGTCCACCCGAATGCTCGTTCACGCTCCCGGCGGACGATGAGACGCAATGTCGGAAATCGCACTCACGATCATCAAGGTGGTCTACCTGGCCCTACTGTGGCTGTTCATCCTCTCCGCAGTCTCGGTCATCCGAAGCGACTTGTTCGGCAAGACAGTTCGGGCCTCGGACCAGCCGCAACCCCAAGAGCTGGAGACGCCTCCGCCTCCGGCCAGGAGAGGAAAGCGACAGCGTGGCGAGCCTCGGGTGTTCATGATCTCCCAGGGCAACCAGGCGGGCCTCTCGGCCGAGCTTGCCGGCGGAGTGATCATGATCGGCCGTGGAGCGGATTGTCAGCTGATCTTGGACGACGATTACGTTTCCACCCGGCACGCCCGCGTAGTCAGTACCCCGAACGGCATCTACGTCGAGGATCTCGGCTCCACGAATGGCACCTACGTCAACGGCCAGCGGATTACTGCGCCGACGACGATCACGCTTGCCGACACGGTACGGATCGGCAAGACCATGTTGAGGCTGGAGCCGTGATCAGATGACGCTCCAGCTGAGGTATGTGACCCACTCCGAGATCGGGCTGATACGCAAGAACAACCAGGACTCCGGTTACGCGAGCCCGCATCTGCTCGTGGTGGCTGACGGGATGGGTGGCGCAGCCGCTGGTGATCTTGCCTCCGCCGTGGCGATCGACACCATACGGAAGCTTGAGGCTCCCACCACCGGCCAGGAAATGCTGGAGGTGCTGGCTGGCGCGATTCACCTGGCCAATGACAAGATCGCGGAACTAGTTGAGTCCGACCTCTCCCTGGAGGGTATGGGTACGACCGTCACCGGGGCGATGTTCGACGGCGCTCAGCTCGGCCTGGCGCATATCGGAGACAGCCGCGCCTACCTGGTCCGCGACGGTCACCTGGAACGGCTCACGCACGATCACACCTGGGTGCAATCCCTCGTCGACGACGGGAAGATCAGTGAAAACGAAGCTGCGATGCACCCCCACCGCTCGCTGCTGCTAAAAGTATTGAACGGCCAGCCCACCAACGATCCCGACCTCGCGATGGTGCCGGTCGTGGCCGGTGACCGGCTGATGTTCTGCAGTGATGGCGTATGCGGGTTGATCGACGACGACGTGATCGAGACCGCCCTGCAACTGCCTGAGTTGAACGATGCCGCTGAGCGCCTCGTCGTCGAGGCTCTCCGCGAAGGTGGCATCGACAACATTACGGTGATCGTCGCCGATGTCGTCGAGTCGGGAGGCAGCGACGAGGTGATCGTGCTCGGTGCCGCCTCGACGCATCCGATTCCCACCGACGGCGTTCCACGCGGTCAGAGCTCCGAGAAGGATGAAACCGACGACACCCTGGTGACCAAGCTGGCCGACTTCGAGCCGCCTCCGGTTGACGACGAGGAGCGATACAGCCCGCAGCCGCCCCATCAGCGGCGCTTCCGTAGGCCGCTCATCGGTCTGCTCGCCCTGCTATTCGTCGCAGTTGCCGGACTCGGGATGGCGTACGGGTGGACTCGCACCCAGTACTTCGTGGGCACCGACCAGGACAAGGTCGCGATCTTCCAAGGGCTGTCGGAAGGACTGCCTGGCCTGACTTTGTCGCGGGTTTACGAGGTACAGCAGCTAGCAGTGAGCGAGCTGCCGCCGTTCTATCAGGAGCAGGTCAAAGCCAATATCGACGTCGCCAGCCTGGACTCGGCCCGCGAGACGGTCGCCGAGCTGACCGAGGCAGCCAAGAGGTGTGCCAGCCCGCAGCCGACAGCTTCGCCGCGGCCAAAGTCCACAGCAGGATCAAAGCCAAGCCCTACTCCAAGTAAGAAGCTCAGCAGCAATCCAACCCCCTCACCCTCGGCGCCCGTCACTGGGCAGGCGGAGCCGAGCTGCTGATCATGCGTGTTGTGGCACCGGTCACCGTCGTCCCGCGCAGGCGGCGTGGGGTTGAGTTGGCTCTCATCATCTTTGCGCTGGGTCTGACCCTCGGCGCGTACGCCCTGGTCGACATCAATGTCACTGGTGAGCTGTCATCAGCCTTCCCTTACGTGGCAGGCATCTGCATCTTGCTCGCGGCACTCACGCACCTTGCAGTCCGGTGGCGGATCCCATACGCCGACCCGGTGATCCTGCCGTGCGTGATCTTGCTCAACGGCCTCGGCCTGGTCATGATCCACCGCATTGACTTGATCAACGACCCGCCGCTCAACGGTGCCCGCCAGCAGCTGATCTGGACCGCGATCGGCGTCCTGATGTTCATCCTGGTCGTCGCCTGGCTCAATGATCACCGACCGCTGCAGCGGTTTACTTACACAATCGGCCTAGCGGGCATCGTGTTGCTGTTGCTACCGCTCGTACCCGGGCTCGGCACCGAGAAGTTCGGCGCCCAGATCTGGATCCATGTCGGTCCCTACAGCTTCCAACCCGCAGAGGCCGCCAAGGTCTTGCTGGCGATCGCCTTCGCCTCCTACCTGGTCGAGAAGCGCGATGTGTTGGCGCTCGCCGGGTATCGCATACTCGGCATCGACCTGCCGCGGGCCCGCGACCTCGGCCCGATCCTGGTGATGTGGCTGATCAGCCTGGCCATCCTGGTCTGGCAGCGCGATTTGGGTACCTCACTGCTGTTCTTCGGACTGTTCGTGATGATGCTCTACGTCGCCACGGAGCGGGCCGGCTGGGCGGTGCTCGGCACCCTGCTGTTCGCGGCAGGGGCGTACTTCGGCTACCTCAACTTCAGCCACGTACGGGCGCGGGTCGGCGCCTGGCTGGATCCCTTCTCCAACTTCGACCTCTACTATCAGGTGATCAATGCGCAGTTCGGCATGGCCTGGGGCGGCTTGCTCGGCACCGGCCTAGGGCTTGGCCGGCCAGGCCTAACACCCCTGGCCCGTAGCGACTTCATTGCGGCGGCCATTGGTGAAGAGCTCGGCATGACCGGTCTCATGGCGGTCATCATGATCTACGGGCTCATCGTGGCTCGGGGCTTGCGTATTGCCCTGCAGTGCCGGGAGCCCTTCGGCAAGCTGCTGGCTACCGGTCTGTCGTTCGCGTTCGCGTTGCAGGTATTCACCATCATCGGCGGCGTCACTCGGCTCCTGCCGCTGACAGGCCTCACTACCCCGTTCATGTCCCAGGGCGGCTCCTCGCTGGTCTGCAACTGGATCGTCGCCGGCCTCTTGCTGGTGATCTCCCACCAGGTACGCAAGCCCGCCGCGACGGTCGCTCCCATCAATCCGGACGTGGAGCAAACCCAGCTGGTCAAGGCGGCCGCATGAACAAACCCATCCGGCGAGTCGCTTTCATCGCCCTGATCATGTTCGCCTTGCTGCTGGCCAACGGCACCTACATGATGATCTTCCGGCAGTCCTCGCTGGCCGCCCAGCCGCAGAACCGGCGGGTGCGGGACGCCGAATTCGCCCAAAACCGCGGAGCGATCTTGGCGGCAGGAAAGACTGAGATCGCCAAGACCGTGCCAGCTAAGGATCGATTCAAATACCAGCGGGTGTACCCGGACGGCGAGCGCTATGCAGCCATCACCGGCTTCTACTCCTATGACCGTGCCAGCTCGGGCCTGGAACGCACCTACAACGCCCAGCTGGCGGGCACAGATGATGCCCTTTTCGTACGCCGGCTGGTTGACAGGGCGACGAACCGTACGCCGGAAGGTGCGAGCGTACAAACCACGATCGTTCCCAAGATTCAGAAGGCGGCCGCCGACGCGCTCGGAAATCAGAAAGGCGCTGTGGTCGCGCTCAACCCCAAGACAGGCGCCGTGCTCGCCATGGTGACCAGCCCGTCCTACGACCCCAACGACATCGCCAGCCACGACATCGAGGATGCGGGCAAGGCGTACGACAGGCTTGCGTCCAACTCGCAGCACCCGCTGTCCAACCGAGCCGCCCGTGAGATCTATCCACCGGGCTCGACCTTCAAGCTGGTTACCACGGCCGCCGCTCTCGCTGACGGGAAGACGCCAGACTCCATGGTTGAATCGCCGGATCGGCTCAAGCTGCCCGGCACCCGCGTCTTCTTGTCCAACTCCACCATCTGCGGCGGCACCAAGATCACCATCACCCAGGCGCTCAAGGTCTCCTGTAACACCGCGTTCGCCAATCTGGGTCTTGATGTTGGTGAGGACAAACTTCGTGAGCAAGCCCAGCTTTTCGGCTTCGACAGACGGCACCTGGCCGACCTTGGAGGGGTGGCCAGCCAATTCCCCGACAAGCTCAACGAGGCGCAGCTGGCGCTCAGCTCGATTGGCCAGTATGACGTAGCGGCTAGCCCTTTGCAGATGGCGATGGTGTCGGCGGCGATCGCCAACGACGGCGTGCTGATGGACCCCTACGTGGTGAGTACGGTGCGATCTCAAGACCTGAAGCCGATCATGACCCACAAGGAGGAGGTGCTGTCCACCGCGATGACCGAAGAGCACGCTAAGCAGCTGCAAGAGATGATGGGCGTCGTAGTAAGCCAAGGTACGGGCCGCAATGCACAGATTCCGGGTGTCGAGGTGGGTGGCAAGACCGGCACAGCCCAGTCGGATCCCAAGCGCAAGCCGTTCGCGTGGTTCACCTCATTTGCGCCGCTGGATGAACCCGCGATTGCCGTCGCGGTGATCGTCGAGGACGCCGATATCCCGCGGACGGACATCGCCGGTGGGCGGCTGGCGGCACCCATCGCCCGCGCGGTCATGCAGGCAGCACTATGACGAGCTGTGCACTCCGACGACTGCAGGAGCTTGCGATGCACCAACCTGAACACGTCGCCCGTCCGGGGCAAGCGACGAAGGAGTCGGAACCCGTGAACCGCTTGTCAGAGTGCCAATCCAACTCGGCGCTATGACAAGCGATCGCTCCGACGACTGCAGGAGCTTGCGGCGGGGCCTGACTGCAACCGTCGAAACGTGCGAGACGCCGGCCTTCAGCCGCCTCTGCGCGCATGTTTGCACGGCTGTGATGGGAAACGTACGCCTGCGGCCCAGCAGCCTGCGAACGTCCACATGGGGTGGGCATTTCACGGTCTGGCATCCGATGGCCGAGAATGGCACCCGGGGTTTCAGGGAGGATCATGGGGATGACTAGCAGCCCAACGACGGTCGGGGGCCGATACGAACTGGGCGAGCTGCTCGGGCGAGGCGGCATGGCGGAAGTCCGTCGTGCTGTCGACCAACGGCTCGGGCGGCCCGTTGCGGTCAAGCAGCTGCGTACCGATCTTGCGACCGACCCCACATTTCAAGCACGATTCCGCCGCGAAGCCCAGTCAGCAGCCGGCCTGAACCATCCCACGATCGTCGCCGTCTACGACACCGGCGAGGAGACCGACCCGCTGACCGGAGTTTCGGTCCCCTACATCGTGATGGAGCTGGTTGAGGGTCCGACCTTGCGTGATGTGCTCCGCGAGGGGCGCAAAATCCTGCCTGAGCGCGCGCTGGAACTGACCCAGGGTGTCCTGGACGCCTTGAGCTACAGCCACAAGGCGGGCATCGTGCACCGCGACATCAAGCCCGCCAACGTGATGCTCGGCCCCGGCGGTGGGGTCAAGGTCATGGACTTCGGCATCGCCCGGGCCGTCGCGGACACCAGTGCCACCATGACCCAGACCGCAGCCGTCATTGGCACCGCACAATATCTCTCGCCGGAACAGGCCCGCGGCGAGACGGTGGATGCCCGTAGCGACCTGTACTCGGCGGGTTGCTTGCTGTACGAGTTGCTTGTGGGCAGGCCCCCGTTCATCGGCGATTCACCCGTGAGCGTCGCCTACCAGCACGTACGCGAGGCTCCGGTGCCGCCCAGCCAGCTGGACCCGGAGCTCACTCCTGAGATCGACGCGGTCGTCCTCAAGGCCCTGGCCAAGGACCCGGACGACCGCTACCAGTCCGCCACGGAGATGAAGGCCGACATCAGTCGCCTGCTCTCCGGCCAACAGACCACCGCCCAGCAGACAACCGCAGTCGTGCCCACGGCAGCCGGAGCGATGGCCGCCAACGCCTACGACACCCCCACCCACGTGGCTGGGCCGCCGACCGTCGTTCCGCCGGAGGCGCCGGTGGAGGAGTACGAGGAAGAGGAGGAACCGCAAAAAAGTCGAGTCGGCCTGGCGATCCTCATCGGCACGCTGATCGTACTGGCGTTGGGCCTCGGCGGGTGGGGCCTCTACCGGATGTTCAACCCGTCGACACCTGCGGTCGAGACGGTTGCTGTGCCGGGGGTCACCGGCTTCACTGAGCAGCAGGCACGCGACCAGCTCACGGCGAACAACCTCGAGGTTGAAGTCACGAAGGAAAACGGCGACGAGGAGACCAAGGGCACGATCACGGCCCAAGATCCGGTCGCCAACACCGAGGTCCCGGTGAAAAGTGTCGTCACCATCACGTTGAACGAGGGTCCCAAGACCGCCACCATCCCTGACGACTTAGTCGGCCAAGATGTCAAGGACGTCAAGAACGCTCTGGACGATCTGAAGTTCACCAACGTCAACACGAAAGCCGCTAAGAGCGAGAACCCGAACACCAAGCCAGGCGAGGTGACCAGCATCTCACCGAAGGAAGGCACGACCGTACCGCTGGACAGCAAGATCACCGTGCGGTACGCGACCGGCAAGTCGGAGGTGCCCAACTTCGACGGACTGAGTCGGTCCGCAGCCATTCGAGAGGCCAGGGACGCCGGCTTCGATGACCCCACGTTCGCTGAGCGGGAGAGCTCGAAGCCTGCTGGCACCGTGATCGCCCAGAGCCCGCAGGCTGGCGCAACAGTCGACCGCGACACCACGATCAGTCTCACCCTCGCCACCGCCCCGACGCCGACTGAGCCACCACCGACCACTAACTCACCAACAGAACCGCCAACGACAAAGCCCCCCACCAAAACGCCATCCCCGACACCGACCAATACGAAGAAGACCCCCTCCGAATCGAACACATAGTCGAATATTGTGCTAGACTGCACGTATGTCCAGCGCTGTTCAGACGTCCCTGTTCGATCTAGCTGGACCCGACCACCTCGCGCTTGGACCGCTTGGCGGCATGATCACCCGCCAGAGTCTCGGTCGCGGCGCCTGGGTGGATCTCCTGCCCGGCTGGTTGGGTGGCGCCAGCACTCTTTTTGAGGATCTCCTGGAGCAGGTGCCGTGGCAGGCCGAGCGGCGGCAGATGTACGAGCGCGTCGTTGACGTACCGCGACTGCTCTGCTTCTACGGCGAGGAGGATCCGCTTCCCCATCCTCAGCTGGTGACGGCTCGAGAGGCGCTGAACGCGCACTATGCGGAGGAGCTAGGCGAGCTCTTTACTACCGCGGGACTGTGCCTGTATCGGGACGGGCGTGACTCGGTCGCCTGGCATGGCGACACGATCGGCCGCGGCAAGAACGAGGACACGATGGTCGCGATCATCTCGCTCGGTTCACCGCGGCAGTTCCTCCTGCGTCCCCGAGGTGGCGGAGCAACCATCAGGCACGTTGTAGGTCACGGCGATCTGATCGTGATGGGCGGCTCCTGCCAACGCACCTGGGAGCACGCGATCCCGAAGACGGCGCGGCCGGTGGGTCCACGGATCAGCGTGCAGTTCCGGCCGAGCGGCGTACGTTAGCGCAAAAGCGAGATGAGCTGTCGAAGCGCGGGAGTGTGGCCATCGCCCAGGCTCAGGGCGCAAAGCTATGCCAGGAAGTCCAGCAGAGCCTTGTTGATCTCCTCGCCGTGCGTCCACAGCATGCCGTGGGGTGCTTCCTCGATCTCGATGTAGGTCGCACTGGGCAGCATCTTGGCCAACAGGCGGCTGGTTATGTCGATCGACACGTTTCGGTCGCCGGTGCCATGCATGATCAACACCGGGACGTCGATCTTGTCTATGTCCGCGCGCCAATCGGTGAACCAGGGCGGCACGGCCCAGACCGACGTGTACGGCGACATGTTCGTAGCCTGCTGCCAACTGTTTCGCAATGCCTCCTCGCTGATCCGAGTGCCGAGATTCTCGTCGGCCTTGTAGAAGTTCTGTAAGAAGCTGGTGAAGAAGGCATAACGGTCAGCCCTGATGGTGTCGAGCATGCCATCGACGTCCTCTTGTGGGACCCCTGACGGGTTATCGTCAGTCTTCAGCATGAAGGGCTGGAGTGAGCCGATGAACACTGCCTTCGACACCCGGTGTGACCCGTATCGGCTGATATAGCTAATCACTTCGCCAGTGCCCATGGAGAAGCCGACCAAAACGGCATCCTGCAGGTCCAACGTGGAGACCAAAGCGCTGAGATCAGCGGCGTACGTGTCGTACTCGTGACCGCTGGTCGGTTTGTCCGACTTCCCGAAGCCGCGGCGATCGTAGGTGATCACACGCTTGCCCGCCTCGAGCAATACCGCGGTTTGCTTCTCCCACGAGGAGCTGTCCAACGGGTACCCATGAATCAGCACCACGGGCTGGCCGGAGCCATGGTCCTCGTAATAGAGCTGAATGGGGGCACTGTTCTCTGTTCCGACGCTGACGTACGGCATGTGTGGATTCCTCTCTCCTTACGGGTTCGGCTGGGATGGTCAGCGTGCCGACATTAGCGGGGCCATGCCGACGGCGCGTGCGGGCGCCTCTGCGTCGCCGCAGATGACAAGCCAGTTGGCCAGCATCTGATAGCCCCATTCGGTCAGCACCGACTCGGGATGGAATTGCACCGCTTCGACCGGTAGCTGGCGGTGGCGTACGGCCATGATCACTCCGCTCGGTGTGGTTGCCGTGACCTCAAGCACTGCGGGCAGTGTCGCCGGCTCGATGGCCAGCGAGTGGTAGCGGGTCGCGGTGAATGGCGACGGCAGGCCGGCGAGCACGCCGATCCCGTGATGGTGTATGAGCGAGGTCTTGCCGTGCAGCAGCTCCGGCGCTCGATCGACGACGGCCCCATACGCCACGCCGACGGCCTGCAGCCCGAGGCAGACGCCGAAAATGGGTAGCCGGCCCGCCTGGGTTCTGACGACCTCGACGCAGACTCCTGCCTCTTCGGGCGTTCCCGGACCTGGCGACAGCAGGATCCCGTCGAAGCCGTCCGCGAAATCGGGATCATCGAAGCGGGCGTCGTCATTGCGCCAGACATCGACCTCGGCTCCGATTTGTGCCAGGTATTGCACCAGGTTGTAAACGAAGGAGTCGTAATTGTCGATCACGAGGATCTTTACGGCAGGCACCGGATCATTCTCCGACAAGTTTGATGGTGATTGCTCGCGCATCCCGATGCTTTCTTTGACGGGTTAGCGCTTACCGCTGTCGCTGCGTAGGCCGAAACCGGTGTACGGCCGAGCATAGACAAGGTCGAGCGAGCCCTCGTGCGCCGGAAAAGCGCGCTTGGGTTCGGACTCCACATGGAAAACCAGCCCATAGGCCTCGACGTACTGCTGATAGATCTGGATCGGCTCGGATCCGGCGAGAGCGTCGCGCAGCCGTGCCTGGTCGCCAAGCGCACTGATCTCGTATGGGGGCGCGTAGGGGATGCCATGCAGCACAACCGTGTTGCCAACGCACTTGACAGCCGTGGTCGAGATCACCCGCTGTTTCTGGATCGTCATTGCCTCCGCCCCGCCGCTCCACAGCGCATTGACAACGGCCTGGATGTCTTGCTGGTGAACCACCAGCAAGTCGGGCTCGATGCCGTTCGCCGTCACGCTCGCAGGCGCGTCGTCCAGCGTCACCGTAACCGCCGGCCCAGACACCGCAGTGAGGCCGACGCGGTGCTCCTCTCGGCTGAGTTCGGAGGCGAGATCCGACTGCTGGTTGCCGCGGGCCGCGAGCTCGTCGACTTCTTTGCGCAGGGCGGTCACGTCGCGGACCAGTTCGGTGTTGCGACGCGCCTGCGACTGAAGGAGGCTGACCAGATCGGTGTTCCGACCAGGCCGCAGATCCGTACCCTGGGCGTGGGTCGCACTGATCATGATCATCAAGCCGGCGAAGGCACATACGGCAGCCGTGAGCGTACGAGCAAATGGCCCGCGGCTCCGGTCTCGTCGGCGCTGAGCGTTGCGGGCTCGGCGCAGGACCGAGACAACCGCGTGCCATCCGTCGGCGGCCGTGCGTCGGGACAAGTCTGGGTCCTTCTCGATCGAGTGGGGAATTCCACGCCTGCGGCAACATAGGTCGCGCCGCGAGTCTTTGACTACGCTACCTACTTCAACAGCAAGGAGAATCTGGTGCCCGAGTCGAGAACGCGAAAGTCCGCAGTCGAAAAGCAGAAGCTGAAAGCGCAGCAGCGGGCGTCGAAGCCGAAGAAGATCAAGGCTCCGGCCAGTCGGCGCTGGGTGCCGCCGACGTTCATCACAGTCGGACTACTCGGAGTGGCATGGCTGATCACCTACTACGTCGCCGGCACCTACATTCCCTTCATGAACGCCCTCGGCAACTGGAACATCCTTATCGGCATGGGCGGTATGGCCGCAGCGTTCGCTCTGGCGACTCTTTGGCGCTAACGCCCGCCCGGCGGCAGACTGCGACAGCGGCCGACTCACCCAGCCGAATAACAGAGGTGTGATTCATCCCCATGTTGGGGATAAGTCTGTGGATCTCCCTACGCCGCTACGGCTGGACGATTTCCGGCTTCTCCCAGTACCAGGTGGTGACGAGCCGCTTACGGGCGAGGCGGCCACCAATGACCATGATCAGGCCAGCCAGCAGGGTGGGCAGCCACGCGTAACCGAGCAAGGTGGGCACGCCGGCGTTGTTCAGCAGTTGATAGCCGAGGACCACAGTCGACGCGCCGAGCAGCAGCGACACGCCGGACACCATCACCAGACGCCGCGTCCAGCGTCCGACATCCTCGACGATCAGGACCCAGAACGACACGATGCCGGTAATCAGACCGACCTGGTGGAACGCGAGGGCGAGGTAGGTGATGCTGATTCCAAAACCGGCATCGGCGACGCTTGTCGCCCCCTGAAAAGCCTCCGCGTTGGGGTTTGCGATGAGAAAGAAGCGGCTGGCTGGAATGAGTGAGCGGCCGGGTACCAGCGTCGCGGCTTCCACGATGACGTGCGGCAGCACGGCGCTCGCGATCATGAGGAGCAGCGCAGAAATGCCCATGATGGCGCGGCCAAGCTGTGCCCGCCGTCGACGCTCAAGCTCGTCGGTAGTCAGCCGGATCATCGCACGGCGCCCTTGGAAGATGATGATGTCGTCGTCACTCTTCGCGAAACGATAGTTCCGCTCATCGCTCCTCCGATCGTCAGCGGGCGCTACTGACGCTCGCAGAGGTTCGTCTCTGCCCGCGCGGCGCTCGTGACCAGTCTCGACCTCAGCTCAAGCTCGCAGCCATCGTTTCTCCGCACGTGTTACGAGGGCCCATCCCGGTCGGCTCCTCAGTGCACGGCAAGCTCCAGCAATCGTCGGAGCGACAGCTCGTCATAGTGCTTTGACCACGACGAGCCGCACGTGCGCAGTGACCGCATCGTGCAGCTTGACGCCGACGGTGTGCAGACCGACGGTCTTGATCGGCTTGGCGATTTGCACAGCGCGTTTGTCGATGGACGGCCCGCCTGCCTTCTTGATGGCAGCAGCTACGTCGCCAGTGGTCACCGCGCCAAACAGCTTGCCGGTATCGCCAGCCCGAGCGGGCAGGTCGATGGTCAAGTCCTCCAGCTGGGTGCGCACTTCCTCCGCGTGATCGATCCCCCGGATCTCCCGGGCCGCACGACTGCGCTTGATGCCGTCAATCTGCTTCTCGGCGCCGCGGGTCCAGCGGATCGCGAACCCGCGCGGAACGAGGAAGTTCCGGCCGTAACCGTCCTTGACCTCGACCACGTCACCCGGCACGCCGAGCTTGTCGACCGGGGTAGTCAAGATGAGCTTCATGCCAGCACCTTTCAGCGGGCCGTTGAGGCGTACGGCAACAGTGCTACTTCACGAGCGTTCTTGATGGCGATGGCCACCCGGCGTTGCTCCTGAACCGAGAGTCCGGTGACCCGCCGCGCCCTGATCTTGCCGCGTTCGGAAATGAACTTCCGTAGGGTGGCGACGTCCTTGTAGTCGATGTTCTGGCCCGCGCGCAGTGGGTTCGCCTTCTTCTTCGGCTTGCGCTGTGCTGGTGGGGTTGAGGCCATTGTGGTGCTCTCCTTCCGAGCCCGGCGCGGCAGTCAGCCGGTGGCCGGAATGTGCCTTGGTGACTAGATGATGAATTCTGAGATCAGAATGGGGGCTCGTCGCTCTGGGGTGTTGCCCAG
The DNA here is from genome assembly GCA_036377435.1 of Propionibacteriaceae bacterium. Lineage (GTDB taxonomy): Bacteria > Actinomycetota > Actinomycetes > Propionibacteriales > Propionibacteriaceae > Microlunatus. The sequence goes on along the minus strand of DASUYM010000077.1, from coordinate 38,353 downwards.
GGATCGGAGCCTTGCTGCGAACGCGCGCCTGCAGCGCTGGGCGTGCCGCCTGCCCACGGGTCGTCGCCAGAGCCGCCCGCCGCAGGCCGGTTGTACCCGCCGCCTTGGTTGCTGCCGCTGACATTCCGCGTGACCTTCGCAGTGGCGTAACGCAGCGCCGGGCCGATCTCGTCCACGTCGATCTCGAAAACTGTGCGCCGCTCGCCGTCTCGGGTCTCGTAGCTGCGCGACCGGAGCCGCCCTTGCACAATGACCCGCATTCCCTTTTGCAGTGATTCGGCGACGTTCTCGGCAGCCTGGCGCCACACCGCACAGTTGAGGAACATCGCATCGCCGTCCCGCCATTCGTTGGTCTGACGATCGAACGTGCGTGGTGTGGACGCGACAGTGAAGTTCGCGACTGCCGCACCCGAGGGGGTGAAGCGGAGCTCCGGGTCGGCGGTGAGGTTGCCGACTAATGTGATGGTGGTGTCGCCTGCCATGAAAATCTCCGTTGTGATGAGCGTGATGAATCTGTGGTTATCGCCGAGGAGCCGGAGCCAAGCGATGTCCAGCCACTGCGGCGTGCACTCTCAGCCTGCCAGCTGAGGCTGACGCTACGCGCCCGCGAGGCACAATCTGTGGACAATCGCGGCCATCTCAATGCAGATCGGGTCGGATGACCTTTGTCCGCATGATTGATTCGTTGATGGTGAACTGGCGATCCAGCTCCTTGACGTCGCCTGGTTCAGCGGTCAGGTTAATGACCGCGTAGATGCCCTCAGATTTCTTTCGGATCTCGTACGCCAGCCGCCGACGGCCCCAGATGTCAAGGTGGTCGACAGTGCCACCACCCTTGGTGATCACTTTCAGATACTGCTCGAGCGTGGGCTGAACCGAACGCTCCTCAGTGTCAGGGTCGAAGATGACCATAACCTCGTACTCACGCATGCGCGAACCCCACCTCCTCTGGACTTGAGCGGCTATGGGACGGCCCCATAGCAGGAGGGCGAATGCTACGGCGCGGCGAACTGCACGCCGGACCAACGGTGAACTCTACCCGCTGACCAGCGCCGCGCACGAATCGGTTTGTGAGTGTCCGCCAGGTCCTGGTCGCCGCTCATCGGCGCGATGCTATCCGCAGTCGATGACTCAGCACCGCGTGAGTCAGCCCGGGGCCGGGCCGTCGACGTTGACGACCGCCGGACCGTGGCCGGCGCGGACCACGATGAGCCGGCTCTCCTCGTCGCCCGGGTTGCCCTCCCGGTGGATGGCGCCCTTCGGCACGTGCAGGAAGTCGCCCCGGCCTGCCTCGAGCACCTCCGCGCCACCCGGCCCCGACTCCATCCGCAAGGAGCCGTCTACCACGTAGATGGATGTGTCGTAGTCGGCGTGGTGGTGCCAGCCCGAAATCATGTGCGCCTCGGTCCGGACCAGCCCGGCCCACATCCCGTCGACGACAATGGCCTGTTCGCGGGTCATGCCCGGGGTGCTTTCACCCTCGACCCGATCTGCCGGGCGCACCAGCCGCACCGGATCTGCAGCGTCCATGGCGTCTCCTCCTCGGCGTCGGCCCCGAATCTCTGGGCGCCAATTGTAGAAGGACGCCGAGACCTGACAGGTGCGTGGCTAGCGCAGCTGACGATACGCTCGCCTTCGCTGAGCAGGAGACTGGGTTAACCCATATTTCTGACAACCGAAGCCGCTCGAATGAGGAGACACCATGGCCAACTATCAGGTCACCCCACAACCAGGAGCAGATCCCGGCAACACCCTCGGGCTCGTCGGGCTCATCTTGGCCATCATTCCGTGTACGTCGACCATCGGGCTCGTGCTGAGCATCGTCGGCTATATCCAGTCGCGACGCGCCGGCTTCCAGAACGGCAAAGCGCTCGCAGGCATCATCATCGGCGCCGCGTGGCTCGTGCTTGGATTCATCCTCCAGCTGACCATGGGACTGATCAGCGGCATCTTCCAGATGAGCTGATCTCACGCCAAACCCCCCACGTACGCTGCTGGGCATGACGACGGAATCCCTGCCGGTGCGTCGTGGGCGCATCCGGTTCCCCGACATCAGCTCGCGTGCGTACGAGCATCCGGCCGATCGCGGTGCCCTGGTGGCGCTGCGCGCCATCCCCGGCTTCGACTCGGTCTTGAAGGCACTCTCCTCAGCCATCGGCGAGCGCAGCATCCGGTGGCTCTACCTTGCCACCGCCACTCGCGTCTCGCCGCGGCAGTACCCGCCCATTCACCAGATTCTGGACGAGTGTGCGGCGACGCTGGATGTTCAGCCGGTCCCAGAGTTGTACGTCGAGCAAGATCCGGCTCCTGCGGCGATGGCGATTGGCCTGGACAAGCCGATCATCGTGATCAGCACTGGAATGCTCGAGCTGACCGACGACGAAGGCCTGCGATTTATCATTGGACATGAGGTCGGGCACGTGCTCTCCGGACATGCCGTCTATCGCACGATGATGATCGCGTTGATCAATCTTGCGGCAGCGATGCAGTGGCTGCCGATTGGTGCCTGGAGCCTGCGGGCGATCATCCTCGGCCTCAACGAGTGGTTCCGCAAGTCGGAGTTGTCCTGTGATCGTGCGGGCCTCCTGTGCTCACAAGATCCGAATGCGGCCTTGCGGGTACACGCGAGTTTGGCTGGTGCCCGGAACCCCAACGACATGGATGTCGCGGGCTTTCTGGATCAGGCAGAGGAGTATGAGACGAGGGGCGACGTTCGCGACAGCCTGCTGAAGCTCCTCCAGCTCAGTAACAAGAGCCACCCGCTGGCGGCCCTGCGGGCGGCCGAGCTGCAAAAGTGGGCAGCTGGGCCGGAGTACGCCGAGATCCTCGCGGGAAACTACCCGCGCCGATCCGATGACAAGGACGCTCCCATGAGCGAGGATGTCAAGTCCGCCGCCAACTCCTACAAACAGAACTTCACAACCTCAGCTGATCCCCTGTACAAGCTGGTGAGCAAGATCGGATCGGTGGCTGGTACCGCCGGGGGTTCTGCGGCAAATCGGATGCGTGATTGGTGGCGGAGCGGTCAATCATGAACACGTTGCAGGTGGGTGGGCACGGCGACCAGGTTGATCCCGTTGCCGAGGCGGCGGCGCGTGGAGCGACTCTGGCGCAGTTCTTTCTCGGGGACCCGCAGGCGTGGAAGGGCCCCGAGATCAGGTACGCCGGCGGCGCCGCGGCCCTCAAGGCAGCAGCCAAGGAGGCCGGTATCACGCTCTATGTGCACGCACCGTACGTGCTGAATGTGGCAACCACCAACAATCGGATTCGCATTCCCAGCAGGAAATTCCTCCAGCAGTACCTGGACGCTGCCGCCGAGGTCGGCGCCGACGCAGTGATCGTGCACGGTGGTCACGCGTTGAAGAACGACGACCCCGCGACTGGCTTCGACAACTGGCGTAAGTGCATCGACGGGCTGGACATGCGCGTCCGGCTGCTGATTGAGAACACCGCCGGTGGCGACAATGCCATGGCACGCCGCCTGGAGCGGATCGCCCGACTCTGGGACGCTATCGGCCAAGCCAGGGGCGGCGACACCGTCGGATTCTGTCTCGACACTTGCCACGCCCACGCAGGCGGTGAGGAACTGGTTGGCCTCGTCGATCGGGTCAAGGCCATCACCGGTCGCATCGACCTGGTACACGCCAACGACTCCCGGGACGCCTTCGACTCCGGCGCCGACCGGCACGCCAACTTCGGCGACGGCGAGGTCGGCACCGGGGCACTAGCGGAAGTTGTCCGTACGGCAAGAGTCCCGGTCGTGGTGGAAACCCCAGGCGGCCGCGAAGGCCAGGGCACCGACATTGCCTGGCTCAAGGAGAACGTCTAACACCGACCTGTCAGTACTCCTCTGCGAGCGTCGGTAGGCGCCCGATGGTGATCGGAGGAGCGATGAGCGGAACACGCTCTTCGTTTCGCGAAGAGTGACGACGGCACCAGCTTCCAGGGGCGCCGCGCGAGCAGAGCCCTATCAGGCAGTGCTTCGGGCGACCTGCTTGACTCCGACCCAGAGGCCGGCAGCGCAGGTGATCACCGCTGCCAACACCGCCCATCCGATCGCCGGATCGTTGAATGTCCCAGCAAACAGAGCGCGCTCCGCATCCACGATGTAGGTCAGCGGGTTGAACATGCCAAGGACCTGGATCCAACGCGGTCCGGCCTCAAGCGGCAGCATCATGCCCGACAAGATCAACAGTGGGAACAACAATGATTGCTGCACCGCCCAGAACATCCACTCCCGCTTTCGCGAAGCGATGGCCAGCGCATTGGAGAACGCGCCCATCCCGACCCCGAAGACGCCGAGCAACAGCAACCCAGCCAGCACATGTACCGGGTAGAGCTTGAACCCGAATGGGATCGACACCAAGGTGACCAGCGCTGCCTGCACGACGAGCGGCGCCAACTCCTTCAACGCCTTGCCGATCAGGATCGCCGATCGGTGCAGCGGACTGGCCAGCACGCGCTCGTAGGAGCCCAGGCTGATCTCGAACAACAGGTTCGAACCGGTGGTGCTTGTCCCGAACAGGCAGATCATCACAATTACGCCCGGCAGGAACCACTGCAGCGGCGACTCGCCGTTCAGCGCGGCCGGATCCACCGAACCGGCCAGCAGCGGGCCGAACAGGGCAAGGAAGACCAGCGGCTGAACTAGGGAGAAGATCACCGAGAACGGATCACGGAGCACCAGCGACATCTCCCGCTGAAACACGGCTCGTGTATCGGCAACCAGGGTGCTCATGCGGCCACCTCGCTTTCCTCTCGTAGGCTTCGGCCGGTCAGACTGAGAAAGACGTCATCCAGCGTCGGCACCCGTACATCGGCCGCGCGGACCTCGACTCCCGCATGATCGAGCTCGCGTAACAGCCAGGGCAGGGCACGCGTGCCCTGCTCAAACCGCCCGGCGATCGTCACTTCCCGCGATCCGTTGGAGGTGGACACGTCACTGCCCCGGGCAGCCACCACAGCTGACGCGGCAGCAAGATCACTGCCATCGACCGTGATCATGATTCGGTCGCCAGCCAACGTCGCCTTGAGGTTGGCAGCAGCGTCGTTGGCGATGATCTCGCCGTGATCAATGACCAGCACGCGCTCAGCGTGAGAGTCGGCCTCCTCGAGGTAATGCGTGGTCAGCACGATGGTGGTCTCCTGACGATCGCGTAGCCCATTGATGTGCTCCCAGAGATTTGCCCGGTTATGCGGATCCATCCCGGTCGATGGTTCATCGAGGAAGAGCAGCCCTGGACTGTGCATCAGGCCGAGGGCGATGTCGAGCCTGCGTCGCTGACCCCCGGAGAGCGTGCTGACTCGCCGCTTCTCAAGCGAGGTGAGGTCGAGGGTCTTGGTGAGTTCCCGAGCCCGAGCAAGCGAGTCGGAGCCGTTCATACCGTAGAACCGACCTTGCATGACCAACTCGTCCATGACTCGGAAGCTGTGCCCGGCGCCGTCACCTTGCCCGATGTAGCCGATCCGTGAGCGGACCACGGCAGCCTCGGTGGTGATGCTTGCCCCCGCTACCCAGGCCGCACCCGACGTTGGTGGCAGCAGCGTGGTCAGCATCCGCAAAGTCGTGGACTTTCCGGCGCCGTTGGGGCCGAGGAAGGCGACCAACTCCCCCGCGGCGACGTCGATGTCGACACCCTTGACGGCTTCGACGGTTTCCTTCTTGCTGACGAAGTGCCTAGTCAGCCGTTCTGTGTGGATCATCGGTACCCTTCCCGACTCGAACTCCGTACGCCGTACTGGATTAGAATAACATACACTGTACGGAGATAAAGACCATCACAAGCCACTGACAGTTTTGCGAGCCGAGGATGCCAGCGTGACCGAGCCAACCAGGCAAGAGGACCTACTCACCGACGGCCGCAGCCCGACCGAAGACGGATCCGCCGAGCAGCCTGGTACGCCGGAGGGTCGTCGAGTTGTCGAACTGCTCTGGGCGCCCTCGCAGCAACCTCCAGTACGCGGCCCTAAGCCCCGCATCAGCCTCGCCGATGTCGTTGCCGCAGGAGTGGCCATCGCCGACACCGACGGCATGGCGGCGTTGTCCATGCGGAAGGTGGCGAGCAGTCTCGGGGTGGGCGCCATGTCGCTCTACACCTACGTGCCCGGCCGTTCCGAGCTGGTCGAGCTCATGATCGATCGCGTTTACGGCGAGCACGCCCTCCCCGATCCAAAGCTGCCGTGGCAGAAAAGGGTCGAACGGTGGGCTCGAGAGACCTGGCGGATCTATGCTGCCCATCCGTGGCTCCTGGACCACAACATGGCACGCCTTCCGGTCGGGCCGCACGTGCTCGATGTTTCCGAGGCGCTTTACGCCGCGTTGCTCGCCGCCGGCTTCACTGGCGCGGAGAACGTCGCGATTTCCAATCTGATCCAGTGGCAGCTGTTGGGCGCGGCCCGTTCCATGATCAGTGACGCTGACGAGGCAAGGCATACCGGTGTCTCTGCCGAGGCCTACTGGGATTCCCGTGCCAGCTTCTGGGTGACCTACTTCGATTGGCACCGCTACCCAACCATGGCCGCCATCTGGGAGGCAGGCGGCTTCGACGATCCGGCCGGCTGGGACTTTGAGCGCATGCTGGACCGGCTGCTCACCGGCATTGAACAATCGGCAGTAGTCAGCCAGGAGCCTCGAAAGTGAGCGACTCCATACGTTCTCCGCGACCGAGGATGCAGCGGAAGTAGTACTCGTCCGGCTGCTGCGGACCCAACACCCTGATCTCCCAGTCCGAGCGGCGATCCCTGGAGCGCAACATCGAGTTCGCGATCTCCTTCGTGCACACCCGCCGAATATGAGCATCCGTATCCAACTGCGATTGCCGGCGGAGCTCGTACGTGAGCCGCCCAGCAATGAAGGTTTGATACACGTGGGTCTTGTCGCAGACCTCCGGGGTCGCCAGCTGGGGAACATCGGAGAGCTGGATTACCCCTGCCCAACACTCCGGCCGTGATGCGCAGTAGGTGTCGAAGCCGAGCTGCTCTGAGCAGTCGATGAATCCGGCTGGCACGACCACCGGCGTTCTGTTTGGACTGGCCGCGTTCGAGGTGAACGACGCCGTCGGTGTCGGCGAAGCAGTCGGCTCACCCCCCGACAAGAGGTTCACAAGGGCGATTGTCGAGGCTACCGCGATTACTACCGCTGCGATCGCCAGCATCGCCAGCCGGCGATGCTCCCACCTGCGAGCCTTGTGAGCAGCTGGCTCGACCACCTTGGCCGCGACGGGCTCCTCAGCGGCACGAGGCGGCGAGGGTGGTTCAGGCGTGGCTTCCAGCGGCCGCGGCGCAAGCTTGGTCGTCAGATTGAGCGCCGACAGTTGATCACGAAATTGCGCTGCCGTCGGCCGGTCCTCCGGATTCGCGGCCATGGCGTTCAGCAGTACGTCCATGAAGGCCTTGTCGACTCCGGGAATGCGCTTGATCGGAGCCCGCTGCCGCTTGATGATCTCCGGGATGCTGGGCGTATCGGTGGTCTCCGACCAGCGGGGGGCACGACCGCTGAGCACGGCGTACAGCGTGGCGGCCAACGAATAGACGTCCGCGTACTCGGTAAGCGGCTTCTTGGCAAAAACCTCCGGCGGCGCGTACGCGGGGGTGATGGCCTCCACGGTTTCGCTGAGCGGTGTGTCGGGATCGATGAGCGCGGCCAGCCCGAAGTCAGCCAAGCCGGCGTTGTTGTAGGCGTCGATCAAGATGTTGGCCGGCTTGACATCACGGTGCAGCACCCCAAGCAAGTGGGCCGCCGATAAGGCGTCGGCAATCCGTACGCCCACGTCGCGGACCCGGCGCTGGCTCGGCCGCGGGTCTTGGGTCATCCACCTCGTCAACGAACCGCCAGGGCACAGTTCCATGACGAGGAAGGGCCGGTCGTCACCCAGCAGGCCTGCGTCATGGACGGTGACGATCCCCGGGTGTCCCGACATCCTGCCCGCGGCGCCGGCCTCGCGCAGGAAGCGCCGCTGCTCAGCGTCACTGTCCAGTTTGCGTTCGTCGACCTTGACCGCGACCAACCGATTCAAAGACTCTTGGCGGGCCTGCCAGACGATTGCGAAGCCGCCACGGGCGATTGCGCGCCAATCCGCCATACCGGGAATCTCCGGTGGAACGGGGGCAGCCACGCGAACCAAGATAGTTCCGACTCCGCCGCCCTGACGCCTTATACACCTCACTTGCCGATAACGTCAGATCCGTGAGTCGAAGCGTCTACCTCGCATCTCCTGAAGGTCTGACCGGCAAATCAGCGGTAGCGCTGGGACTGCTCGACGCACTAACCCGTGAAGTCGGCTCGGTCGGCGTGTTCCGGCCGCTGACCACGGCAAGCTCCGGCAACGACGATATCGATCTCAGCGTTGATCTTCTTGTCAACCAACCGGGTATCTCCCAGTCTTATGACGCGGCCATAGGGGTGACCTATGAGGCCGCACGCGAAGATGCGGACGAGGCCTTGCACATCATCGTCGAGCGCTTTGGTCAGCTCACCGATCGGTTTGACGTGATCTTGGTACTCGGCTCCGACTACACAGATGTCGCGACCGGAACAGAGCTGTCCTTCAATGCCAAGATCGCTGCCAATCTCGGGTCTCCAGTCGTGCTGGTGGTGCACGGCCGGAGGCGCAGTCCGGAGCAGATTCGCGCGGCAGCCGACAGTGCGATCGCGGAACTGCGAGCGAACCACGCGCACACCGTAGCGGTGATCGCCAACCGTGTTGATCATGATGCCGCTGATGCGATTCGCAGGGCGCTTGCCGATCTCCCTGATGTGGTGACGGCCGCAATCACAGAAAGCCCCCTGCTTTCCGCACCGACTTTTCGAGCGCTGGTGGAGGCCGCGGACGCCGAGCTGGTGCTGGGTAGCCAAGCCTGGATGGAGCGAGAAGCCCTAAGTCTGATCGTAGGGGCAATGAGTCTGCCTCATGTCTTGGATCGGCTCATCCCCGATGTCGCAGTGATCGCGCCGAGCGACCGTACCGATCTCATTCCAGGGTTGATGCTCGCCCATCAGTCGGGCACGTTCCCCGCGCTTGCCGGAATCTTGCTCACCGGCGGATACGAGATCCCCGAAAGCATCTGGCGGCTGTCCGAAGGTGTACAGCAGGACTTGCCGATTGCGATGACCACCCTCGGCACCTTTACGACAGCCGAGCGACTGATGCGGGTACGCGGGCCGATCACCAAGGATTCCAGCCGCAAGATCGAAACGGCGCATCGGGTGTTCGCCGAGCAGGTCGACCACGCGGCCCTGCTGTCCGCAATCGATGTTTCCGGCTCTGAGGTCCGTACACCGTTGATGTTCGAGTACCAGCTCATGGAACGTGCCCGCGCTGATCGGCAGCGGATTGTTCTTCCGGAGAGCCAGGATGATCGAATCCTCGATGCAGCGGCCATCCTGCTGCGGCGTGGCGTGGCGAACCTGACGTTGCTTGGCGACGAGACCAAAGTCCGCGCCCGCGCCTCGACCCTCGGTCTTGATCTTGACGAAGCGTCGATCGTGTCGCCATTGGATCCTGATCTTGTCGAAGAGTTCGCTGTGGCGTACGCGGACGCGCGGGCGCACAAGGGGATGACCGTCGAGCGTGCTCGGGAGATCGTGACCGACATCTCCTACTTCGGGACGATGATGGTGCATCTCGGGCTGGCTGACGGCATGGTGTCGGGTGCGGTGAACACAACTGCGCACACCATCCGGCCGGCGTTGGAGTTCATCAAGACCAAGCCTGGGGTGAGCACCGTCTCGAGCGTGTTCTTGATGTGCCTGGCAGATCGGGTGCTGGCCTACGGCGACTGTGCGGTGATTCCCGAGCCGACGACCGAACAACTGGCCGACATCGCGATCTCCTCTGCGGAAACGGCACAGCAGTTCGGCATCGAACCGCGAGTAGCGATGTTGTCGTACTCGACCGGCAGCTCTGGATCGGGTGCCGAGGTGGAGAAGGTACGGGCGGCTACGGCTCTGGTGCGCAAGCGTGCTCCTGAGCTACTGCTTGAGGGTCCGATCCAGTATGACGCGGCGATCGATCCGGAGGTGGCGCAAACCAAGTTGCCGAACTCACCGGTCGCTGGGCGCGCCACCGTGTTCCTCTTCCCGGACCTGAACACCGGCAACAACACCTACAAGGCGGTGCAGCGTAGCGCGCGTGCCATTGCCATCGGCCCGGTGCTGCAGGGGCTGCGCAAGCCGGTCAACGATCTGTCTCGGGGGGCGTTGGTGTCCGACATCGTGAACACCGTCGCAATCACCGCCGTCCAGGCCCAAGCCATCAAGCAGTCGCACACAACGGCGGCAGCGGGGAGCCCTGTGTGAGCGAAGCGCCTGTCCTGGTTATCAATGCCGGCTCCTCATCGCTGAAGTATCAGCTTGTGGTGCCGGTGACCGCCGAGGTGCAGGCCAAAGGAATCATCGAGCGCATCGGTGAAGCGGGGAGTCAGATTGCTGATCACGCCGCGGCTCTGCAGATGATGGAAGATGATTTTGCCGCCGCGGGTGTTGATCTTGATACTGTCGGCTTACGGGCTGTCGGCCACCGCGTCGTCCACGGCGGGCCAGATTTCTCCGATCCGACCATCATCGATGACGACGTACTCGACGAGATCAAGGACCTGATTCCCCTTGCCCCGTTGCACAATCCGGCAGCCGTGTCGGGCATCGAGGCGGCGCGAGCTGAATTCGAGGTACCTCACATTGCGATCTTCGATACCGCCTTCTTCAGCACCTTGCCGCTCGCCGCGGCGACGTATGCGATTCCACATGATCTTGCTCAGAAGTATCGGGTCCGGCGCTATGGGTTCCACGGCACATCGCATCAATTCGTATCGCGCTCGGCCGCGGAGCTGGTTGGCCGTGATCTTGGCGAACTTAATCAGATCGTGCTGCATCTGGGGAACGGCTGCTCAGCATCGGCGGTACGCGGTGGCGTGGCGGTTGAGACGTCGATGGGATTGACCCCGCTTCAGGGCCTGGTGATGGGAACGCGCTCCGGCGACGTCGACCCCGGGCTGCACACCTTTCTACACAACGAGCTCGGCATGTCCATCGGCGACATCGACACGTTGCTGAACAAACAGTCCGGTCTCAAGGGCATGGCCGGTGTCAACGACTTCCGCGAACTGGAGGAGCGACGTGCCGCGGGTGATGAGGCGGCGCAGCTGGCGTTCGATGTGTACGTCCATCGGCTCAAGCATTACCTCGGCGCTTACCTGGCACTCCTCGGTGGGCTCGATGTGCTCAGCTTCACGGCCGGCGTCGGGGAGAACAACCCAGCGCTGCGGGCTGCCGTGGTCGACGGTCTCGGCGACCTCGGCTTCCGTGTGGATCCGGAGCTGAACAACGTACGGTCCAAGGTAGCGCGGGTGATCTCCGCCGACGGTGCAGCGATCAAGATCGCTGTGGTGCCCACCAACGAGGAGCTGGCAATCGCCCGCGAGACCGCATCGCTCCTGGAGTCCCGCTCCGACTGACGAGGCCCATCGGGCGTTGGCGCGCACGACTTCAGTCAACCAAGATCAATGCCTTGACGTTGTGCAAGTTGGGTCAGCTTCTCCTGCTCGTCGATTGCTACCGCGACATAGGTCCGCAGCACGTCGTCATCCTGGCGCAGGAGGTACTCGTAGTGCCCGTCGGTCAGCAGCTCACCGGCGCTGTCGTAGAACAACCATCGGACATGAACGAGCAGCAGTCGGTCGGTCAGGTCGACCCGATGGAGAGTCTGGTGCTCGACGTGGTGAAGTCCGAGCCGCTGGTAGATCGGGTAGGACTGTTCGAGGCCGGCGGCCATTGCCTCACGAGAGTCCAAGGCGCCGGCAAAGGTGTCAGAGATGATGGTGCCCGGAACTCCCCAGAGCTCAACAGTTCGTCTGGCGTCAAAGGAACTCAGCGCGTGCTCGTAGGCGCGCAGATGTGCTTCGAGCTCCTCGCCGCTGACCGCCACACCGGCATGCTACCGAGACAGCTGCGGCCTCCCACCGCTCGGCGAGGGTGTGCCACCGCAATAGGGTGAGCGCATGGCAACTGCGCTGATCACTGGGGGTACGTCAGGCATCGGCGCCGCATTCGCGCGGGCGCTGGCGGCGCGTGGCCATGATCTGGTGTTGGTGTCGCGGAACGCCGATCGGCTGTCCGAGATGTCGACCGAGCTGAAGGAGCGTCACGCGGTCAACGTGGAGACGATCGTCGCGGACTTGGCGGTACGCGATGAGGTCGTCGGGATTGCGGAGCGCCTGACCAGTGTCGAGCAGCCGATCGACATGCTCATCAACAATGCCGGCTTCGGAATCCGGGCAAGGCTCACCGACGCAGACACCACACTGCAGGAACACGCCATCGACGTCATGATCAGAGCAGTGCTGATACTCGGCGCTTCCGCCGGACGGGCGATGCGCCAGCGCGGAGCCGGCGCCATCATCAACGTCAGCAGTACTGCTGGCTTCGTGGCCATGGGCGGCTACTCCGCGATCAAGGCCTGGGTGACGACCTACAGCGAGAGCCTGGCCAATGAGCTGCGTGGCAGCGGAGTCACCGTCACGGCGCTCTGCCCTGGTTGGGTGCGGACAGAATTCCACGAACGCGCGGGGATCAAGATCGGCTCCATTCCGGATCTTCTCTGGTTGGACCCTGACCGGCTTGTGGCTGACTGCCTGAAAGATGTAGCCGCGGGCAAGGTGATCTCTATCCCGTCAAAGCGGTACAAGGCGCTGATCACGATCTGCGAGCATCTGCCGCACCGCACCGTGCGAGCCGTCTCCCGCAAAATGACGTCCCGCCGACAGTAAGTATTAAATCCTTGACAGGAAACCGATTGGTTTCCTATTGTGGCTCGGTGGAGACGGTGTTCCGCGCGCTTGCCGATCCGACTCGGCGGGCCCTGCTCGACGCACTCTTCGAGCAGGACGGCCAGACGCTGGCTGCCCTGACGGCTCGCCACGACATGACGCGGATCGCCGTGGCCAAGCATCTCCGCCTGCTCGAGGACGCCGGCCTCGTCGTGAGCCGGCGCCGCGGTCGAGAGAAGCTGCACTTCCTGAACACCGTCCCGATCCGTCTCATTCACGACCGGTGGGTGAGCAAGTACACCGAGCCGTGGGCCGCCGGTCTGGCCGGCCTCAAACGTGAACTGGAGCATCCGATGGAGAAGATCTTCGAGATCTACATCCGCACGACGCCAGAGCGGCTGTGGCAGGCGATCACCGACCCGACGACTCGCGCCAGGTACCACTTCGGCGCTGGGATCGAGTCCAATTGGATGCCGGGCTCGCATTATGCGCTGACCCATCCGGGCGCAGACGGCCCACTCGTCGAGGGTGAGAACCTCATCGTCGACCCACCACGCCGACTCGTGCAGACCATGCACATCCTGTGGAGCGAAGAGGCTGAGCGCGAAGGCACCTCACGGGTGGCGTGGGAGATCGAACCAGTCGGTGACTCGTGCCGGTTGACCGTAATCCACGACCAGCTCAGCGACACCGCACCGGAGGAGATCTACGGCGGCTGGCCGATGATCTTGTCCGGCCTGAAGACCTGGCTGGAGACAGGCCAGACACTCACCACACCGGGCTCCCTGATGTACGGGTAGCCCCAACAATCAACGAAAGGGAATTCCGATGCCCAGGACAACACGTGGCGCGCTGGACAAGACCTTTACCTCCGCCCTGCATAGGAGCCCGGCCAAGGGTGGTTGGACCTACGTCGTGACCGACTGGAGCGCTGATTTCTTCGGCACACGCGGTCTCGTCAAGGTCGCTGGAAAGGTCGACGGCAAGCCTTTCCACAGCTCCTTCATGCCGCTCGGCGACGGCACGCACAAGCTGCCGATCCATGCCGACCTGCGCCAGCTGATCAACAAGCACGAGGGTGACACGGTCACCATCCATCTCAGCGAACGGCTCGGGTAGCACGCTCGGGTAAGCCCATTCGCGGCTCAGGGCACATACTGGGCTATGCCCTTCGACAAGCTCAGGGCACAATCGGCCTGCGATACGCCACCCCCGGTCGCGTTACGCTAACTCCATGTCGAGCCGGAGCCGCTACACCTCGCCGCTGCACGCGGGTACCCGGTTCATTGCGCAGCGGGGCCTGCTCAAGCCGCTGGTCTGGCGGCTGACGACCGTAACGGTGCTCGGCGAGGAGCATCTCAAGGACCTCCGCCGACCCTTTGTGGTTGTTTCCAACCACGCCAGCCATCTCGATGCGCCGCTGATCCTCGGATCCCTGCCGCGCAAGCTCGCCCGTTACGTCGCAGCCGGAGCCGCCGCCGACTACTTCTTCGACGTGTGGTGGCGCAGGGGCCTGACCTCGCTGTTCTTCAACGCGTTCCCGGTCGATCGCACCGGACTTCGCGGACGCCATGGTCTGGCCACCAGCCTGCTGGATGACGGCATACCGCTGCTGCTCTTCCCAGAGGGCACTCGCTCGCGGACCGGTGAGATGGGCGGGTTCAAGCCCGGCGCCGCGGCACTGTGCATCAGCCGGGATGTGCCGTGCCTGCCGGTTGCGATCGTTGGCGCAGCCGAGGCGATGCCGTACGGCCAGAATTGGCCTAGCCGCGGGCGGCCGCCGGTGTTGGTGGCCTTCGGGGAGCCGATGCGGGCCGAGGACGGCGAGACGGTCGCCCAGTTCTCCGAACGCATTGCCAAAGAGGTGAGCGGGCTCATCGACTACGCCACCACCTACCGCGCCAGCCAACCGTAGAGTGCTCACCTCAGAGCGAGGGAGTACGACGGGGATGGCAGGCGTCAAGCACATGAAGTGGTGGGGCTGGGGAGTCGAAGGGGTGAGCTTCCATCACGAGAACAAGCCAGCCTTTCGGCCCTTCGTGATCAATGCCATTGATCTTGATGTGAACACACCGCCAACGGCCCCAATGTCGCTCAACGACCTGTCCATCCCTAGGTCGATGATCGGCGACCAGTTGCTCGCGGAGCTGACGGACGCCGTCGGTGCTGAGTATGCCGCACAAGATGATCTTGATCGGATCGTGCACACGTACGGTAAGAGCGCGCGAGATCTCCTCCGGATACGTCGGCGACATCCCGCGAGTGCCGGACGTTGTGGTCTATCCCGGCGACGAAGCTGAGGTGCAGCTCATCGTCGATAGCGAGACCGCAGCGCCGTGGTCGAAGCTGATGCCTCTGTACACGAATGTGCTAGCGGCAGCCGAGAAGGTCTACGCACACCTTGGCGTCTCCGGCGGATCATGTGCCACCTCTCGCGCTCGTACCACTCGGGCGCCTGCCTGTACTTCACCTTCGCCTTCAAGCACGACGGCGTCGACCCACTCGGTCAGTACGAGCCGCTCAAGAACGCAATCCAGCAGGCGTTCGTCTACTCGGGCGGCAACACTGTCGCACCACCACGCGGTCGGCACCGAGCATGCCGCGTGGCTCGAGCAGGACATCTCCGCGCCGGGGTGCACATGATCGACGGGCTATTCACGGCCATGGATCCCGGCAGGAACTTCAACCCAGGCAAGATCATCGCGAAGTAACCGGCTTGTGATCATTTCAGTCGGACTGTGTAACAACTGAGACACTGACAAGTCCGGGCCTAGCGGATAGTGTGCTTTGTCGTGCTTCCCCACATGATCAACACCCATCCCCGATGGTCGCTGCCGATGATCTTGGGCAGCGCGGTGCTACTACTTGCCGGAACTGGCCTCTTCATGATCGTGCGACCCGCCGCCCGGGCCACCACGTCGCCCTCAGGTCCGTCCAGCGAACCGTCAGCGACTCTCTCTCCGATACCGTCAGAGGGCGGACCCCAGTGGAGCGACTGGGATGATCTTGGCGGCTCCTTCAACGCAGGTCCCAGCGTGGCGTCCTGGAGCGTGAACCGACTGGACGTCTTTGTCCGGGCCGCCGGCCAGACCATGCTGCACCGGGCGTACAACGGCACGAAATGGTATCCGGCTGAGGATCTTGGGCCCGCCATCGTCGGCGGACCTGGAGCGGTGGCGCGGGGACCCGACCGGCTCGAGATCTTCGTTCGCGGCGCTGACAACCAGCTCTGGCAGAAAGCCTGGAACGGAGGGTGGCTGAGCTACTACCCGCTGGGCGGGTTCGTCACTTCCAGCCCAACCGTGTCTTCGTGGGCGCCGAATCGGCTAGATGTCTTCGTCAGGGGAAGCGACAACGCCTTGTACCACAAGTCATGGAACGGCATTGCATGGAGCCCGTACGAGCGGCTCGGCGGAAACTTGGATGGTGCGCCCGCAGCCATTTCACGAGGACCGAACTTGATCGACGTCTTCTTCCGCGGTCGCGACAACCACCTCTACCAGAAGTCGTACAACGGCTCAACGTGGCGGAGCATCGTCGATCTTGGCGGCGGACTCCACTCCGACGTCGCAGTGTCTTCTTGGAGCCCGGATCGGCTTGACCTCTTCCGCAAAGGAGACGACAACACCCTGGAGCACCGATCGTGGGACGGGAAGAGTTGGACCGGCTGGGTGAGGATCGGTGCGGGTATCACTGACACGCCGTCGGCGGTCTCCTGGGGCCCGAACCGGATCGACGTACTCGCGCTCGGCCTCAACGGTCAGCTGCTGCACAAGCACTTCCCCGTAGCAGAGCGAACCTCTTGATCTTGGCAAAGTGGCAAGCGAGGAACTCAGAAGGCTTGGGACGGGCGCACGGTTCGGCTACATCCCGCTGGGCGGGTTCTGACGTAGAGAGCCCAGCCGTGTGTTCGTGGGGCGAGAACCGGCTGGGATGAGAACCGGATCGATCTGCTTGCGCTGGGCACTAACGCTCAGCTGATGCACAAGTACTACTCCAAAGAGAACTTCTTGATCTTGGCAAGCGCTCCGAAGCGGGACCCGGAATAGGCGTCCGCACAGGGGATGGGACCTGCCCGCGCGGGGAAACACGGGACCGGCCGATGCGTTGGGCCTATTCCGGGAGCATGAGACCCACGTTCAAGGTACTCGCCTGTCGACCTTTTAGGGTGAAACTTAGATGTACTGCAACGAAAGAGTGGCTTTTCTTCACACTATTTTCGTGATCGCTCACGCAATCGCGCTGACAATACCTGTCTTCCTCGCTCGCTCGCCGACGAAGTGCGTGTCGGCTCGCTCACTCGTCCAGACAGGGGCCGCGCGATTTACCGACGCTCGCGATCAATTGATCGCGAGGCATGCGGGCAGCATTCGCCCTACACCCTTGTCAGGAACCTGTGTCTACCTAGACTGCGGTCGCTTTGCACAGGTTGCAGCCTGTGCAAAGCGCAGGGGACGTAGGTGAACATAGGTTTCGGCTACTACATTCTCCCCTGTGGCTCTTTCGGTACGGACCATCGAGGCGGAGCGGCACCGCGAGTTCAACGCCGCCCAACCATCGGTGAGCTTCCTCCAGACGCCAGCGTGGGGGCAGGTCAAGAGTGAGTGGCGCAGCGAGTCAGTTGGCTGGTTCAGCGGCAACGATGGACCTGTCGGCGCGGGGCTGGTGCTCTATCGGCAGCTTCCCAAGATCAAGAAGTACCTCGCCTACCTGCCAGAGGGTCCCGTCATCGATTGGACTGCCCCTGACATCGGGGAATGGCTGAGCCCCCTGGCTGATCACGTGCGCTCGGCTGGTGCCTTCGGCGTGCGGATCGGCGCAACGGCGGTCGCCCGGCGCTGGAATGCCGAAACGATCAAGGCAGCGATCGCCGACGAGCGAGTCACGCGGCTGAGCGAGGCAGTCCCGGACCAGGTCAACCACGAGACGACCCGCACCCGCAACCGACTGCGCGAGCTCGGTTGGCGACCGCCGGAGGATGAGGACGGCTTCGCCGCGGGCCAGCCGCGGTTCGTCTTTCAACTCCCGATCGCTGGACGTTCGCCCGATCAACTGCTCGCTGGGATGAACCAACTGTGGCGGCGCAATATCAAGAAGGCCGCGAAGGCCGGCGTCGTCGTGCAGCGTGGAACCGTTGACGATCTGTCCGAGTTCCATCGGCTCTACGTCGAGACCGCCGAGCGTGATCATTTCACGCCCCGACCGCTGTCGTACTTCCAGACCATGTTCTACGCGCTTCTAGCCGAGGATCCCGACCGGATCCGGCTGTACCTAGCCCACCACGAAGGCGATCTGGTCGCTGCGACCACGTGGGTGCGGGTGGGCCAGCACACCTGGTACTCCTATGGCGCAAGCTCAACCGCAAAGCGGGACGTGCGCGGGTCGAACGCCGTGCAATGGAAGATGATCATCGATGCGCTGGAGGCCGGCGCGACGATCTACGACCTGCGTGGCATCACCGAGGGGCTCGAGGAAGACGATCCGCATCTAGGCCTTGTCCAGTTCAAAGTGGGAACCGGAGGCGAGGCGGTGGAATACCTCGGTGAGTGGGACCTACCCCTGAATCCTCTGCTATACAAGGCTTTCGATCTCTACATGAAACGTCGGTGATGAGTGCCGTGGTATTGACGACATGAGCGGGGTAACCCTGCGGCTTGACGGGGAACGCTGGCGGGAGCACCTGCGAACGGTGGCAGGCGCCACACCAGACATCGTCCCGGTGATCAAGGGCAACGGCTACGGCTTTGGTCTGCGTCAGCTGGCCGAGGAGTCCGCGACTCTCGGCGCGGACACGATCGGGGTCGGCGTCCCGGCCGAGGTCGCCATCGTACGCGAAGCCTTCCCCGGTGACGTCGTGATCTTGAACCCATGGGACGCATCCAGCAACCTCGTTCGGGAGCTGACCAGGGAACCTTCGGTGATCACTACCGTGTCCCGCCTGGGGGATCTGGAACTGCTCGCTGCCAGCGGTGATCGTCCGCGAGTACTGGTCGAGGTCTTCACCTCGATGCGACGCCATGGGATCACACTCGATCAACTTGGTCAGGTTGCGGGCTTCCTCCCTGACGTCCGCTTCGAGGGTTGGACGATCCACTTGCCGCTGCACACCGACGGCCGCTACGCCGAAGCCGAGCGGCTCGGTCACGCCGCGCTCGCCACCGCGTCCGGAACTCTGTGGTTCTCCCACCTGCCTCCGGAGGAAACGGTCACACTTGCCCGCCAGCTGGGTGGAGCGGACGCGGGCCCCGTCCCGGTTCGGCAGCGGGTCGGCACCCGCCTCTGGCTTGGTGACAAGACCTCGCGGAGCACCACGGCGACGGTGCTGGATGTGCACGAGGTCAAGCGAGGTGAACGGGCCGGCTATCGGCAGCGCGTCTGCCCGGCTGACGGCTGGATCGTGGTTGTTGCCGGCGGCACCTCCCATGGCATCGGAATGGAAGCGCCGACGTCAGCTAAGACAGTGCGCCACCGGGCAATCGCGTTCGCCACCGGCTCTCTGGCAGCCGCCGGGCTTGCCCTCAGCCCGTACACGATCAATGGCAAGAAACGCTGGTTCCTCGAGCCGCCGCACATGCAGTCAAGCCAGGTCTTTCTGCCCCGCAAGGAGCGGCCGCCACGGATCGGGCAGGAGATTCCGGTCGAGTTGCGGCTGACTACGGCGACCGTCGACTGTGTCGCCTGGAACTAGCGCGACTTGTCATCGCGGGTAGTCGTCCGAGCGAGGCACGACACTAGCTGCGCAGTTTGGCGCGCAGCTGCTCGGTGTCTTCGGCGGTCCAGCCCATCTTGATCAGCATCGGCAACACACCTCCGAAGCTGTCGTCGATGTGGTGCAAGAAACTGATCATGGTTTCTGGGTGACTCATGTGTGAGGAGATGGGCCGGCCCCGGAGGTTGTCGGCGTAGGTCGGCGAGGCCAGGAGTCGGCTGACGATGGCCTCGACACGCTCCGAGCTCGCGGCGTAGTCATCAATGATGGCCTGGCGTTCGGCATCCGCCACCGAGAGGGCGAGCGCGACCAGAGTGCCGGTCCGGTCCTTGCCTGCGGCACAGTGAACCAGCGCTGCACCCGGCGCCTGTGCGATCGTGCGCAGCGCCGCCAGCACGGAGTCGGGGCGATCCACCAGGTAGGAGAAGTAAACCGAGGCGACCTCGTCGTCCAGTTCGACACTGGGTTCGAGGTCGATCCACGGCAGGGCCTCTTCAGGCAGCACCTCGGGGCGTACGTCGGGCTTGGCCTCGCCCACGCCGATTTCCCATTCCCGAAAGAGGGAGTACTGGTAAATCCGTACCTCTGATCTGGTCAGCGGGCCAGGGCCCTCCTGCTCGGCCTCATAGTCGCTGCGCAGATCAATAACGTCCGTCAGGCCGAGCCCGAGCAGCTGATCCACGTCAGAAGTGGTGAGTGTTTGGAGATTGTCCGACCGCAGCAGCCGACCAGGGATGATTTTGCCGCCGTCCGTGGTTGGGATTCCCCCGACATCGCGCAAGTTCGCTAGGCCGTCGAGGTCAATCCACATCCGTTCCACCCAGTCAGCGTAATAGGGTCCTGACCGACAGATTGGGTGGCGATCAGCCGGGCTACTATCTGGCGCCAGCAAACACCTTAATGGTGAGCGGCAGGCAGGCCAGGTGTGCTGGAGAACTGCCGGCTGGGGGCGCCTCATCAGTGTGGAATACGATCGAGCGGACTCCCGGCTTCGGCACGAAGGGCACATTGACCGTTGTCCGCGCGTATCCATCGGAACTTACCTCGAAGTCGAGGTGAACCTCTGTTTGGTCGTTCACCAGCCAGGGTGAGGGAAGCTGGCCCTCCTTCTGAGTGTTGTAGTGACCCCCTGCCGCGGCCCCATCGCCACCTACACATGGCCCTTCGTGCAGGTGTGCGGGGTATTCCTTGCCACTGGCACTCTCTTTGATGCCGCTGATACGGAGCCTGAAGTAGCTGCTGCCCTCCATGCCAATCATGACCGCCGTGGCTCTGGCGCCCTCGAACACATCGTCGCTCGTCGAAACGTCGGTCAGATCACCGTCGTAGTGTGCCCAGCCCATACTCGACTCCTCTGAGCCCAAAAGCGCAACGCCAGTCTCGCCAGATACACCCTGATCGTGCGCGTACACCGCGGTTGGCGTGAGGGACAGGGCGGATAGGGCCACGGCAGCAATGACCGCCCTACCGAAACGGCCCACATTTTCCCCTTGAGAGACTTGAATGATCAAGGTCTCAGGCAGGGGCCGCCCACAGGTCACTAGTCCCCCGACCGAGTCACCTCGGGTCAGTATAAGTGATGTAACGCCAGTCCGCGTGAGATTCCAGTGATTTCAGATAGGGATCTAGTGTCGTGCGGACACTAGCTGGCCCAGTGCCCGGTAAAGAACAACCAGCTCCACCACAGCATGAGCACGACTTCGACAGTAAAGGCAGCCGCCACCAGCAGCCGATGAGCGGGTGGAGAAAACCTGCCAGGTCCCGCCACCCAGCGGCCGAGCATGATCCACAACGGGAACCAGAGCAGGGTCGCGCGGTTCACCGAGAAGAACCAATACGACATGGAAAAGGCCAGTAGTTGCACGCCGACCCAGCTGGCCTCCCCCCACATCGGCCTGTCTAGCCCGTGAGGCGGCCTTCTCGCGCGCAGGCTGACCACGATGCACCAGACCGTGACCCCAACCCCGGCGGCCATCGAGATCATCTCGCCACGGAACACCGCGGCCCACCACGGATGATTGGCGTACGCGCCGGGCATGATAGCCGGAATCGTGTTGAGGAATGACTCCCATGGCCAGGTCAGCTCGCGGACCCAACCGGTCGTCTGCGCGCGATACCAGGCCGTCCAGCTGCCGGTAAGCACGTACAGATAGGTGGCAAAAGCCACGATCACCGACGCCGGAATCAGCATCAGCGCCGCCCGGCGCAGCTTGACCGCAGCTGGCTTTCTGTCGGTGATGATCATCACCAGCAGCGCGCCGATCAGGAAGAGGCCGGAGACTCGTAGCGTGCAGGCGACCGCCGTAAGTGCGGCCGCGGCCAGCCAGCGATCGGAGCGCGCTCTCTCCCAGGCCCAGAAGGCTGCGGCACAAAACAGTGATTCGGTGTAGGGCACCACTGTGAAGACAGCGGTCGGGGCGAACAACCACGCAACCGCCGCCCAGGGCCCACCTAGCCGATAGAGCGCTGCAGCAGCGAAGGCAGAGCAGACCATGGACAGAGCCACCCCAATGATCGCAACCGGCACCCCCAGCTGACCGAACAGCCAGAAGATCACCGGCAAACCAGGGAAGAAGGCCATCAATGTGCCGTTCGGATCAGCGAGGTACCCGCCGGCGGACAGCTTGGAAAAATGCAGCACGTCCCAATTGCTCACCATGTTGGTGAGGGGGCGATGCTGCACAACGGCCAGCACGAGCGCGACCGCCACGATCAAGCCACGGCTGGCCAGCCAGGCCTGGATCACGATCCGCGCTGGGGACGACGAGGTTCGCTCAGCTGCTGCGGCTACCGGCCGGGCGACGTCTTGCAGCATCAGGCATTCCGCCTCGGGACCGTGGTGCCGCTGAAGACCTGGAACCAGCGGGCGTCCGGCGCATGATCCAGTACGCCGCCAGTCGGATCGTCGACACCATCACGGCGAACTGCATCGTGCTCCGGCCGCAGCGCATCCCGGACGACCATGATCACTACCCAGCCTTGGGTGCAGAGCCTGATGATCACCGAGAGCCAGTAGATCCGGTCGGGCGAACTGTCCCCGGGTGCCAGGAAACCGCCGAGGTGCCACCAGATGGCCACAAAATAGATCAGCTCACCGGCGGTGAAGATCAACCAGTCGCGCCACCTGGGTCGGGCCAAGATCATCAGCGGCAGCAGCCAGAGCACGTACTGCGGTGAGTAGACCTTGTTGGTCATCAGGAACGCGGCAACCACCAGGAACGCCATAGCACCGAACCGCGGCCGGCGAGGCGCACTCATGATCAAGAGCCAGATGCCTACACAGCAAAGCGCGAACAGCCCGGCGCTGACCCAATTGAGATGCCGAACCTGTCGGCCGGACAGCGAAAGCACGTACCAGATCGAGCCGAGGTCGCCGCCGCGCTCGCTGTTGTACAACCAGAAGCTGCGCCACGCATCCGGCGCGAGCAGCAGCACCGGAAGGTTGACCAGACCCCAGCTCACCAGGAACGTCGACAAGGTCATGACGAAGTCGCCCATCCGTTTGGCTCGCAGGCAGAGCAGGAAGAGCGGACCCAGCAGCAGGGCCGGATAGAGCTTGGCCGCTGCTCCGAGGCCCAGCATGACCCCGGCCAGGCCAGGCCGGCGTCGGGCCCAGCAAGCCATCCCGAGGGCGGTCAGCGCCACCGGCAGCATGTCCCAGTTGATCAAGGCAGCGGCTGCCACGCATGGCGACGCGGCCAACATCATCGCGTCCCAGGGCCGCCCGGTTGGCGTACGCACCAAGGCCCAAAGCGCGATCAGGAACAACGCACCCAGCAGCACCGTGTTGACATCGACGAAGATCAACGTCGAGTCGACCCTCTGCTGCTCGGTCAGGTCGGCGCCCTGCAGTCCGCCGAGCGCGCGGGTGATCAGGCGCTCCAGTTCTAAAAACCAGCCGGTGAGCACCGGGTACTCCAGAACCGGGTAGCCACCGTCGTCGAGGTAGGGAGTGTTGCCTTGAAGCAGACCACGACCGGCGTACAAGAGCCCGATGTCGGAGTAGCACAGGTATTTGAAGTGGTCGGGTGGAGGCTGGCCGGCGCCGGTGATCCGGCAGGGCAGGCGGAAGACAACGCCACTCAGATAGACCAGAGTGCCGACCAGCAAGGTGACGCGCAGTGGGTTCCACCAGGCCCAACCGACCGCGGCGTAGCGTCCGAGAGGCCCGCCGATTCGCTGACTGACGGTGCCGACGAAGCTGTCAGTCGCCGATGGCAAGATGCTGGGCGATCGGGCCTCGATCGCTGGACTTCTGCTCAACCTGACCCGCCGGTGGGAGTCCCCGTGGGGAGCCTCCTCCAACGGGGTGGTTTGTTGCCGCCGCCGCTCTTCGTTGCTGACGGGTTCGGCTCCTGCTGCCACTTGGACTTGGTCTGAGTTGGGTTGGGCTTTTGCTTGGGAGACTCGCTGGGCGTGGGCTTATCAGTCGGTTGCTGCGTCTCCTGAATCGTCTGCTCGGGCTGCGGAAGCTCATCCCTGTTGACATAAGCCGGACCCGGGAACTGTTTGACTGCCTGTCCTTTGGTGGCGGCCCTCATATAGTCAGCCCAGGTCAAGGCTGGATAGGTGCCACCGAAGAACGTGTTGTCACCGGGTCGGGCGTATTTGTCCAGATCGCTGTTCCCGTCATTGCCGGCGACGTACATCACCGCGGTCGAGATCTGTCTGGTGTAGGCCACGAACCAGGCAGAGACTATGTCGCTGGATCCGTCGGCGTTCTTGCGGTCCTTGGTGCCCGTCTTGCCGGCCACGGGGCGGTTCAGTGTCTGCACAGCGCTGCCGGTACCCTCCTCGACCACATTGGAGAGTGCGTAGGTGACGTCGTGTGCGATGTCCTCAGGGACAGCGCGCTTCTTCTCGGGCTGCGACTCGTAGACGACCCTCCCTTTTCGGTCCCGGACCTCGCGAACCACGTGGTTGGGGACTGCAACACCGTCATTGGCAAAAGTCGCGTACGCGCTGGCCTGAGCGAGTGGGCTCACCTCCGCCGTCCCGAGCGGAATGCGGGAGTTGTTATCCCAGCCCGGCCCCTTCGGCGCCCCCACGGCCTTAGCCATCCTCATGATCTTGCGTGGGCCGTTGCTCATCTGGCTGGTGAGATCCACGAATGCGGTGTTGATCGAGTCTTTGGTCGCCTTGATGAGATCGACCTTGGGGCCGTATTGGTAGCTGAACTCGTTGCGTACCGGGTTCTTGTCGCCCGGCGGCGTCCAGGTGTTGCCATTGAAGGTGTCGAGCAGGCTGAAACCGTCCTCTAACCCGGCTGCGAGCGCGTAGGTCTTGAACGTCGAGGCGGTCGGGCGTGGGGTGGTGGCCCAGTTGCGGGAGTTCTTGACGAAATCGGGTCCGCCGTAGAGCGCGATGACCTC
Source organism: Propionibacteriaceae bacterium (assembly GCA_036377435.1). GTDB lineage: Bacteria > Actinomycetota > Actinomycetes > Propionibacteriales > Propionibacteriaceae > Microlunatus. The sequence continues at coordinate 13,510 of DASUYM010000077.1, read as the reverse complement.
ACCGCTGTTCACATCGACCGACGCTAGCGCGGCATGCAGCTTGGATGCCTTCCGCCCCGCAGCCCGCGCCGACTGCTTGGTGAACTTCTGCGACGACTCGACGGCAGCTTGCTGCGCATCCTTGTCGAAAGTGGTGGTGATCTTGAGGCCGCCGCCACTGATCTGGGAGGAGTCGAATCCGGCGGCCTCGAGCTCGCGCTCCACCATCTTCATGAGGAAGCCTTTGGGACCGCCGTACCGCTGATTAGCAGGAGTCTTGGGGAATTTTGGCAGCTTCTGAGCGAACGCGGCCTCCTGTATCGGGGTGATGTTGCCCATCTCGGCCATCGAGTGGAGGACGTAGCGATAGCGACTCAGGATGCGGCTGTGATCGTCCTCATCGGACGGGTCGTACATGCTCGGGTTGTTGACCACCGTGGCCAGGAAGGCGGCCTGCGGAACGGTGAGCTTCTTGGCGTCGATGCCGAAGTATTCCTTGCTGGCAGCCTGTACACCGTACGCGCCGTGCCCGAAGTAGATCGTATTGAGATAGCCCGCAAGGATATCCTCCTTGGTCATCTCCTTGTTGATCTTGTAGGCGAGGAAGAGCTCCCTGAACTTACGAGTCAGCGTGCGATCGGAATTCAGGTACAAGATCTTGATGTACTGCTGGGTGATGGTCGACCCACCCTGGACGTCGCCGCCGCGGGCGATCGTCCAGGCGGCACGGACCATGCCCCGGATCGAAATGCCTTTGTCGGTCCAGAACGTGCGGTTCTCAGCGGCCACCGTGGCCTGCTTCATGGTTTCCGGCATCTTGTCGAAGGTGAGCGGCGTGCGGTTCTGGATGGCGAAGTTCCCCAGCTCGCTCTTGCCGTCGTTGTAGTAGACAAAAGTGGTGACGGTATTGAAGTCTGCGTTGGCATCGGGGCGGGTCGTCGTGGTGTAGCCGATGACCACAACTGCGGTGGCACTAACGAGTCCGAGCAAGGTCAGCGCGCCAAGGGTGATGAAGATGCGCCGAAGCCACCTGCGTCCTGGCTTCCGTTGAGGGCGCGCGCGAGTGCCCTGGGGCCGCTCTTCGACGGGTCCCCAATAGGGATCAGCCATAGATGTCCTCGACCGTCTGCTGGCGACGAGGAGGCTTGCGCTTCACCCCGTCACCCAGAAGGTAGGAGAGGATCATGTGGTTCCAGCCACAGGCTGGGCAAACTTCGACGACCACGACCTTGAATTCCCCGAACTCGTGTGCCATCTCTTCCAATTCAGTGGTCCGCTTGATCCGCCCGGAGTACTGACCAAGCTGGTCGCCGAACACGTAGTGCAGGTTAACCAGATCCTTTGAGTCGCACACCGGGCAACCAATGTTTGACGGCTCGCCGTGATGCTTGGCCGCGCGAATCAGCATAGGGTCAGCGTCACAGGCCTCTTGACGTGCAAGCCTGCGTCCCGGGCGCTGCAGCGCTTGAAGCGTCGAGCGTCGCTGCAGCGCGTAGTCGATGACCTCGCGCTGGGACCACATGAGCAACAGCGTACGTGGACTCAGCGGCGAGGGCGACCCTCTGCGATCTTTCGCGGAATCACCCCCTAGCGGGAATTTTTGGACTCGCGCTGCGGGTGCGATCGCGCTCCGAGGTTGCCAAGCCACTTGGCTTCACTTACTCGGACTGCGCTTCAGCTGCAGATGAAGCACAGTCCAAGTAGGCGGTGCGGAGTGGGATTACGGCGATTCTGAGATTGGTTGGGCTGTATGCGGTGGCGTACGATCCTAGGTCGGCCGGAGAGAAGTCCAGGAGTGGTGTATGAGTCCCTGACCGACCAGCGTGTCGTGAGGATGTGAGGACGGTCATCGCGGGATTCTTCTGAAGAACCGCCTTGCAGCCCCCCCGCACGAGTCATCGCACGCAGGTGGCGACGACGGCTGGTGGGGCCCTCGTGGCTGGCAGCACAGGGTGCGGTGGATACGCGCCGAGAACCTGCGGCCGCGTCTTCAACTTCGTGACGCCTGCCGCGGGCAAGGTCCGTGGCTGAACCAGCAAAGTTCCACGGATATCACGGCTTGCTGTTTAGGCTTCGCGTCATAGGAAAAGGCATTACTGCGTGCTGGCGTCATCGGACTACTTCCCGGCGATGCAGCGCGGCGAGACCACCAGCTGGTTGGATTGGCGTGCCTCTGGGGAGGAAGATGAAGGTAGGGCAGGTCTGGGGGCGGCTGACCGGAGGCAGCAACCAAGAAGTCGAGCCAGAGGCGGTTTCCGTCCGCGGGTGAATAGCCTGCGAGTGGACTCAAAAGCGCTGCCTGACTAGGTGGAGAACGGGAGAGTTGGTGAGTGGGCGCGCGATAGAGCGGGGCTATGTCGATTGGTTGCAGCAGGAGTCGATGCTGGCCCGCGGCGCCGCGGTTGTTTCCCAGTTCGCTGGCTTGGGCGGTATGTCGCAGAGACCATTCGCCCACTCAAATCCCCGGGCCGCAATCGAGAAGGCGTCCGTCTGGTTCACGGCGTACCCCACTTCGATGATCACGAGGACCGGTCAGTCGTTCCTCCGTACGTTGGCAAGCGAGGACCTGTGGGGTGTTTTCGAGGTTATCGGGGTCAACGCCGTGCACACAGGGCCGGTCAAGCGGGCCGGTGGCATCTCTGGCTGGGATCTGACCCCTAGCGTGGATGGGCAATTCGACCGGATCAGCACTCGGATCGACGAGACGTTCGGCACTGAGGTGGAATTTCAATTGATGTGTAAGGTGGCAGCCGCGCACGGCGGCACCATCATTGATGACATCGTGCCGGGCCACACGGGCAAGGGTGCAGATTTTCGTCTGGCAGAAATGAAGGTTGGTGACTACCCCGGCATCTACCACATGGTGGAGATCCCGCCCGAGGACTGGCATCTCTTGCCGCCGGTTCCACCCGGAAAGGACTCGATCAATCTCGATTTGGAGGCCGAGGATCGACTGGAAAAGGCTGGTTACATCATCGGCAAGATGCAGCGGGTCATCTTCCACGAGCCCGGCATCAAGGACACGAACTGGAGCGCCACTGCGACCGTCACTGGTGTAGATGGAGTAGACCGTCGCTGGGTGTATTTGCACTACTTCAAGGGCGGCCAGCCATCGATCAACTGGCTGGACCCCACGAGCGCCGGCATGCGGCTGGTGATGGGTGACGCATTGCACGCGCTGCATGACCTTGGGGCCAGTGCGCTGAGGCTGGATGCCAACGGCTTCCTCGGTCTGGAGAGTGGCGAGGGCGGCGCTCCCGCCTGGTCAGAAGGACATCCCCTCTCGGAGGCCGCCAACCAGATGATCGCGAGCATGGTACGCAAGGTCGGCGGCTTCACCTTCCAGGAGCTGAACCTGGCCATCGACGACATCAAGAACACTGGCGAGCGCGGGGCCGATCTTTCTTACGACTTCGTCAACCGCCCCGCATACCACCACGCGTTGGCCACCGGCGACACCGAGTTCTTGCGGCTCACACTTAACACCGCATTGCGGTATGGACTGCAACCAATCTCTTTGGTGCACGCCCTCCAGAACCACGACGAGCTGACGTACGAGTTGGTGCATTTCGCCGCAACACACCAGGATGAGATCTTCCATTTCGGCGGCACCGAGGTGACCGGTGCGGAGTTGGCGATCAGAATTCGTGCCGAGCTCATCGAGCGACTCACCGGCGACGCGGCTCCATACAACGACATCTTCACGACCAACGGCATAGCCTCCACTACCGCGACGATCATCCTCGCCTCACTGGGTGTCACCGACATATCCGAGCTCAACAAGGAAGTCATCGAGGAAGTCAAACGGGCACACCTGCTGCTGGCGATGTTCAACGCGTTGCAGCCCGGTGTATTCGCTTTTTCCGGCTGGGACCTGTGCGGGATGCTGACGCTCGAGCGATCCCAGGTTGCACGGCTCCTCCAAACCGGTGACACCCGCTGGATCCATCGCGCGGCCTACGACCTGATGGACTATCAACCTTGGGCAAGCGAGTCATCGTCCAAGATGCCGCGTGGTCGCAGCTTGTACGGATCACTACCCGAGCAACTGAAAAATAGAACCTCGTTCGTTTCGCGGCTGCGCGATATTCTGGCCGTCCGCCGTAGCTACGGCATTGCCACAAGCACGCAAGTTGACGTGCCAGCCGTGTCCAATGGGGCTTTGCTGGTGATGGTCCATCGGCTTGACAGCGGACTCATTCAGGTAACCGCCTTGAATTTCTCGAACCATCCGATATCTGACCGGGTCGTCTCAGAATATCTTTCACCCGGCGCCGCAGTAATAGACATGTTCACTGATAGAAGGCTCGGCCTGGTAGATCAGAGGCGCAGCTTTCTCGTTGGCCTGAACCCGCATCAGGGCATGTCGCTCCTAATCGTCGCCGGCATGCCCGAGGCGGACCGCTCTGCAACCGATGCGGTCAGGGAGCGGCCATCTGAATGAGTCCGCTGTCATGCCGGTGAAAATCGCTGCGCTCACGGCGGGGGAGCCACTCCAAGGCGTACTCGCCCAGCGTGCGGGCCGTGGGCTTCACATATGTGCCCCTATCGAGCCTGGTCTTCAGCTCCGCCACTGCTGAAGCGGCCTCCGCACCTTCCACGGCCTGAGGCACTGGGCGGCCTCGCTGATGCTCGCCTCCGGGGTCGACATCGCCGTGGTGTCCAAGTTGTTCGGACACGCTTCGATCTCGATCACGGCTGACGTATATGGTCACCTGGTTGGGACGGTTGCCTCGGACGCTGTGAATGGGCCGCTAACCTGATCGCACACACAGTGCACACACCTGAGGGTGTGACCGCTGGATGAACGACCCGGGGACGAGAGCCAAAAGCTCTCCGACTAGGGCAAACAACGACCACGGGGCCATGGCGCAATTGGTAGCGCACTTGCTTTGCAAGCAAGGGGTTAGGGGTTCGAGTCCCCTTGGCTCCACTCCTGGTCAGAATGCGTTTTGCCGCTGTTTGGTGGTGTGATTTTCAGCCAGTACAGCAACAACTACAGCAAACCTGACCATCTGCAAGGCTCCTTAAAGATCCTGCTGAAGTCAGAGTACACACGAATCTCGGCCGTGTCCGAAGCGGCGGCCGTGCTGCTGGAGTCGCCCCCGCGGCCAGCAACATGAGCCGAGCCCTTCTCATCCATCGCCAGCAGAGAATGGGCTACGAGCGCCTCGAGTCGTCCCCGAATCCGATCTGGTAGGTGGCAGTGCCTGGTCGGGGGTCGTGGCTGGAATCCGGATGCCTACGAAACCTGGATCCGAGACACGGTATGCCAGCAGCACCTGAGGTGATGGCGCCGATCGAATTAGACAGGGCTAGACCCAGCCCCGGAACCAAGATCATGATCGACTGTTCGCCGCAGTGCTCCACCACGGAGGCTCTGCGGGCATACAGCTGCCACGGAGTCCGGTCCGGATCTGTCGCCTTGCTGCACCGGTGAGACTACGCGGGAAGCGCGTTGCGGCGGCTGGACCCGTGACCGCGACGCGGTCACCGTCGGCCTTTACCGCTGCGAGGGCGGTGAGAGCTAACCGATAGCGGCCTAATGCCCGGAGCCATTTGAAGGGAAGTAGCTAATCCTGGGCCTCGCGCAGCATCCGCTCCGTCTCGGCCGCATAGCTCGGCATTCCAAATCTGGAGTAACTGGTGAGCGCCTCTTTCAGCAGCTCGGCGGCCCGGGCGCGGTCACCAGTACTGTCGCGGTCGAGCAACATGCGCGCGTGAAGGCGGCGCAGGTCGTTTTCTTCCAGCCGGTCATGCATGCTCCTCGCATGCTGCTCGGCTATCACGAAGTGGCGCTCTGCCGCCTCCCAACGGCCACCGGCCGCGGCCGCCATGCCGGCACGCGTCCGCACCAGACGCCCGTCGAAGCTGATCCAGTCGGGCCCCTGTTCCAGCGCCATTTCCACGAGCGGGGACAGCGCGGCAGCATCGTCCCGGAACCCGCAGAGGTATAGGCCCTCGACCAAGCCGAACAGGCGGCTCCACGCGCCGTGGCTGTTTACCTTGTCGAGAGAGGGCAAGGTCGGCCGGGACGACTGGTAGATCGCCAAGACTTCCTCGGCATGACCCACATGCGCAAGATGACGTACCAGGATGGAGGTACTGCTACCGGAGTGCGCGCCGGCCGGTTCTAGCTCGACAGCGCGGCGAAGTTCCACGTCGGCGCGCTTGGCATCACCGCGCCAGTGGGCGGCGAGCCCGAGGCAAAGATGGCCCACGTAGAGCCAGGGCAGGCTGCCGCGCTCGCAGATGTCGGCCATCTTTGGTCCGAAAGTCTCGAGCAACTCCAGGTCGGCCAGTGTCACTGCTTCGCGGGCACGGTAGAGCAGCAGCATGAAGGTCGCCCCGAGGTGGCCCAGCCGGGCAGCAATGGCCATGGTCTTGTCGGCGAGCCGGATTGCCTGCTCCCGGCTGCCAAGCGCACCGTCCTGGTAGATGACGAATGCGTGCACACTGCACAGATCCCATAACGCGCCTTCACGCTCGAACACGGCCGCCGCCCGCAGACCGGCAGAAACGCCGTCGAGGAACTGGGCGTATTCGAAGTGGTGGATCGTCTGCATGTGCAGGACATCAGCGAGCGCGCGTTCGTTGCCAACCTGGTCGGCGAGCGCACGCGCCTGGTCGAACATACCTTTCGCCGTCGCGTAGTCATCACCCATGGTGACCGCCCAGCCCATGGCGCTGAGCAGACGCGCCCTGTCCGCGCTCGCAATATCACCGAGCGCAGCGAGCGCGCGCTGGGCCGCCTGAACGGCTTCCCTAAGCCGAGCAGTCCAAGTCAGCTGCGACACCATCGCCGACGACAGCCGACCAATTGCGTCGGTTCGCCCCAACCCCTGGTACAGATCCAGCGCCTCGTTCATCGTGCGCAGGGCGTCGTCCCACCGGCCCACGCTTCGCAACGCCATCGCGAGCCGCTCCAGCAGCTCTGCGCGAGTGTCCTTATTGCCCGGTTCGACCAGCGACAACGCCTGGTCGAAGTGGGCGACAGCATCGTCGAAGGCAGCCGCTTCCGCCGCTCGCTCCCCGGCCATCGTCAGGAAGCGCACCAACCGGGGCCGGTCAGCTGATTGGCCGGCCCGCGATAGGTGGTGAGTAAGGTCTGCGGCGTGTTCCTCGAGGTCGTCGGCGTAGCGACGCTCGATCGCGTTGGCGGCTTGTAGATGCAACCGCTCACGTTTGAGGGTGGACACCTCAGCCAGCAACGTCTGCCGGATCAGCTCGTGACTGAAGACCAGATACCCATCACCCTTGACAGGCGCAATGAGCCGGGCCTGTTCGGCTTCCTCGAAGGCGTCGATAAGGGTATCTGTGTCCACGCCGGCCACCTCCCCGACGAAATCGGGGGCGAACACCCGGCCGGACACCGCCGCGGCAACCAGCGCCTCGCGAGTGTAGCGGGACAGCCGCGAGAGCCGCTCGCCGACGACGAGCCGGATGCTTTCCGGCACTGATGCCTCGTCGACCTTGAGGTTCGGTCGCATCCGCCCGCGCCCATCGGACAACACACCGGACTCGGCGAGGTGCAGGTACAGCTCTTCGACGAAGAACGGGTTGCCCTCCGTCTCGCTATCGATAACGCGGACCAGCTCCTCTGGAGGCGGCTGCCCGACCAGGGCCTCGACCATGGCCCGGACGTCCCCGAAGGACAATCGGCTCAGGCTGATCCGGTTTATCAGCCGCCGGCGACTGAGCTGGCTTATGACGTGTGAGAGCGGATGCGATATGTCGATCTCGTCGTCCCGGTAGGTGCCGATGATCCGTACGGGCATCTCGGGCAGCAGCGGTGCGAGGTACTCGGTCAGCAGAAGGGTGTAGTCGTCTGCCCAGTGAAGGTCCTCGAGCACGAGCAGCAACGGCTGGGTTTGGGCGCCGCGGGCGACGAATTCTCCGAAGCTGTTCCACAAGTACCGCCGGGCGAGCTCCGGCGGCAGCTCCAGGGGCTCGGGGATGTCGGGGAAGAGGCGGCGCAGCGCCGGCGCGATGCGGGCGATCTCCGGGGCGACATCGCCGAGTGCCTCGCGCAGCGCTAGCGGGCTGCGCGGGCTGGAAATCACCTGCTCGATCATCTCCACATATGGCAAGTACGGCGGCACGCTGTCCATTTCGACGCAGTTGCCGGTCAGCACCCGCATGCCTCGCGCCTCCGCCTCACCGCCGATCTCGGCGACCAGCCGGGACTTCCCCACACCGGCCTCGCCAGCGACAACCGCGAGTCCGCCGTGGCCGGCCAGCGCCTCGTCGACCGCCCGGCGCAAGTCCGCTTGCTCGCTATCCCGACCTATCAGCGGTGTCAGCCGGGGTGCCACAATGCTTGGACGCTGCACCGGTGCAGCCTGGCCCGGGGAAACCTCGAACAGCCGCCACCGCTCGTCGAACCCCTTTAGCCAGAACAGTCCCGAGTCGACGAACCGCCACTTCCCCTCCGGCTCGGCCTGCTGCCGAACTACATCGGACACCAGGATCTGACCGCCCGCTGCTTCGGCAGTGATTCGGGCCGCCACGTGCACTCCTGTCCGTACAGCAGACCGTCGCGATCGCTGACCTCTCCGACGTGGATGCCGATGCGGACGCGGACCCGGCGTTGCGCGTCGGAAGCGTTGTGCTCCTCAAGCACACGCTGTATGCCGACAGCGCACTGGACTGCGGCCATTGGTGACAGGAAGGACAGGAGGAACCCGTCACCGAGGAACTGGCGCTCCTGGCCACCGCAGCTGCCGAGCTGATCGCGCACGATCGCCGCGTGCAATCCCAAGATCTCGTTGGCGAGCGGATCCCCGCGTGTCCGCCGGAGGGCGGTGGATCCCTCCATATCGGTCATCATGATCGTGAGCGTTTCGGCCGAGGGGCCGGTATCGGACAAGTGTCCACTCCTCCGCTGACCTGCTGTCAAGACTAAGGCGCGTCCTGTCGATCCTGCCACCCGGCTGCTGTGGACCGTCTAAGTCCTTGATCATTCTGCTGTGCACAACTCAGAGTCGACCAGCCCGACACAGGGTCGACGCCTCCACCGGCATCTCTGCCTCCTCAACATCTTCTGAGGCGAGACGCTGGCCAAAACCCTCGATTTGAAGAGCGGCGCTAGGTCGGCAAACGTCGAGTTGCAGAGGTGCGGCCTGACTGGCGAAGTGGTGTCGTCGGATGCTCGCGGGGAGCCCCTTCGAAGTTCAGTACAGCAACGTACAGCAACGCGCCGGCGGCTGGTGATGCTCGTTCGCGTGGTGTTAGTTGCGAGAATGGGTCTGCCGCGATGGCCAAGCGCGGTGTTGAGAAGAAGCTGAGCACTCGTTCGGCGATTCCTGGGCCGACACGGCTTCTCCTTTAAACACCGCATGCAGAGCCAGAAAAGACAACAGGCCGCACCACCAGCACGAACCTGTGGAAAACCTTGGAGCTTCGGTATCCCAAAGGCCAGCACGCCTGGCGGTCGGCCCAAACAGCGATCCCCGGTAGGCGGCGGCGGTCACTTTGGCCGATCAGCTCATCGGACCCTTCCGTCTCAACCGCCCTGATGACTGCGGTCGAGGCGCAGCAACCGGGTTATATCTCGCGCACACGCCGGCTCGCCTTAGCCAGACTAGACACCATCCAAACCTTGGAGCACCTCCCCACAAGCACCGACATCGACATCTGAGCTGTGCCGGCGGCTCTTTGTCCCTCGATGAGGCTGACTTCTGCTGTCGACAAAGTTAGGCGGGTGCGCTGGTCTGGCCCGACTTGCCTTGGGCTTCGGAGGCAGCCATGAGCGAAGACGCTAGTGGGGTACGGCGGTAGAGCACACCGCGGCCGGCCCGCCAGGAGATCAGTAGGCCGTTGCCGCGGAGCACGGTGAGGTGCTCACTAACTGTGCTGGGACTTTGATGCAGGTCGCGAGCGACCTGGGTAGTGGTCATAGGCACATCGAGTCTGCGTAGAATCGCGGCCCGAGTGCGGCCGATCAGGGAGTCCAGGTCCCCAATCGGGTTGGCTGTTGATGGCAAGCCTTCCCACACGCGGCCTACGCCGCGAGCAGCGTAGATGAGGCTGAACTCGTCTGGCGCCTCGTGGCCGATGATCAAGTTGGGCCAGATAAACACCGACGGCAGCAGTGTGATCTGTGTGCCTTGGTAGCTGGCGTCACGGTGGTGCGGTTTGTCGATCTTCAGGACCCTGTCGACCAGGGTGATCTCGGGGTGCAGGTCGGTGAACATGCTGAAGATCCCGTCGGTGAACGCCTTCGCTCCCCGGTAGGCGACATCGTCATCGATGACGCTGCGAATCCGCTGCCAGTATGGAGCGATCGCGACCTGCCAGTAGTCGAAGATCAAGTCGCTGACCCGCCCCGGGAGCGCCTCCTCGTCCTCCAGCAGCCCCTGTAGGTTCTGCGGCACCGAGCCGTCCTTCCACGTGCCGCCCAGGTCGTCACGGATCTGTCCACCGGGCAACCGGGACATCGCGTCGAGCTGCTGCTCGATGGTAATCGCCGGGTTGTAGGACCAGGCGAAAAGGAACTCTGGCGCCCACCGGCCCGGCGGCGCCAAGGTCCGAAGCAGGTCGAAGTCGAGTCTTTGGAGGGGGCCGCGGACGTCTCGCAGCCACGGCATCATCACATACGCGTGTCGGCCCTCCCCCAGCAGACGCAAGCTGGAGGCAACCTCGGCCAACGGGGAATAGGCGAACCGAGTCTTGCCGAGTGCGTCGACGCTGAGGTGGAACTCGAGCATTACCTCGCAGCCTAGGGCCGCGCCGGTAGCGGTCGGAACCATTCGGCTGGGACCGAACGCGGGGCCGACCTGAGCGGGCGAACTGACTCCATGGCAGCGGCCCTTGCATTCGGCTGAGCCCGAATCGTTGCAACGTGAAGCGCCGAAAAAAGACGCTGGTCCAAAGCGAGCTGCCGTCGCCGCGAGCCGAACGCAGCTGCTTACCGGTCACATAGGAAACCGACTTACGCACAAGGAAACAAACACCCATGAGCCACGCAACAACCCGTCCCGATAGCCGCCCGAATTCTGCCGATCATGCCGGCAACCGGCGGCCAGTGTTGATCTTCGTTGGCGTGCTGATCGCGATCGTGCTGACTTTCTACGGGATACGGATCGCCACCGACGCCCCATTCCTACTCACCGGCACAGAGCCCGAGCCAGAGGACTTCGAGAGCCGGTACGTCGCACATCCATGGTTGGCGTACATACACATGACTCCTGGGGTGCTGTATCTGCTCGGCGCCCCGCTGCAGCTGTCGCAGCGCATTCGTACCAAGCACTACACGCTGCACCGCCGACTCGGACGGGTCCTCGTAACTGCAGCGCTGGTCAGCGTGCTGTTCGCGTTCCTGTTCGGACTCCGTTTCCCGTGGGGCGGCAGCGTCGAAGCAGTGGCTACTGCCGTCTTCGGCTGCTGGTTCCTGACCTGCCTACTCCTCGCCGTCCGCGCAATCCGCCGCGACGATGTCGTCAACCATCGACGCTGGATGATCCGTGCCTTCGCCGCGGGTGTCGCAGTCGGCACTGTCCGCATCTGGATCGGCATACTCCTCGCATCCGGGCTACTCAACTTCCCCGACAGCTTCGCCGCGGCGTTTTGGATTGCCTTCAGCCTGCACGTGCTCGCGGGCGAATGGTGGATCCGTACGACTCCCGCCAAGAGTGGATAGCCAGTGTGTTCTACGAGCCACCCAAGGTTGGGGCGCCACCGGCCATGGTGTCCGCCGGGTTCCATCGAGAAGTCCGGCATGACCGGCTGCATCTACGAGACGGGCGAGCAGTGCTGCCTCCTCGCGGACGACTCGAGCGCCCAGCGGCGTGAGCTGATAGTAGCGGCGCCGAGCGTGCGGAGCACTCGGGTGTGTGGCCTCCGACTCGGTGACCAGGTCATCGGCTACCAATCGGGGCAGGGTCCGGTACAGCGTGCCTGGCCGAGCCGCACGCGTCCGGCTGTGAGCTGGTCATCAAAACCCATGACGGCGTATCCATGGCTGTGGCCGGACGCCAGCGCAGGCAAGACCTGGAAGCCGGCGGTCCTCAGGGCCGGGGAGGCACTAGTCGAGCTCAGCTCTGAGCTGATACAGTCCACTCTAGATACTACCGATCTGGATATATCTGTTTCACACACACCAGTCAATTTTGGAATTGAGGCGACATCATGATCACACGGGTCGGGAAGGTCATCGTTCCGGTAGAGGACCAGCAGGCGTCGCTGGACTTCTGGACCAGATGCATGGAATTCACCACGGTTCGCGATGACAGCTATGGCGATGAGCGCTGGATCGAGGTCAAGCCGCCGAACCAGGACCTACTGCTGGTGCTCAGCCTGCGCCGACCGGATGAGCCGCGGCGCACAGTGCCCGACCGACTGCCGCACTCGGACCTGTTCTTCGACTGCGCCGACATCGAGCAGACTCATCGCCATCTCAGCCGCCATGGCGTGAAGTTCCCGCTCCCGCCGTCCAACGAACAGTTCGGCTGGTGGGCACTCTTCGAGGACAACGAAGGCAGCCGTTACGCACTGGAGCAGTGGGACGATCAGCAGCCCCAGACCCCTGATCCAGCCCTACGGCGGCTTGACTTTCTGGTCGGCACCTGGAAGGTCGAGGGCGAGACCGCGCCCGACTTCTCCGGGCCGGCCATGCGATCAACGAGCACCGAGACGTTCGAGTGGTTGCACGGGGGTTTCTTTCTGGTGCACAGCTGGGATGCCGTCTTCGGCGACCCGAAATCGTACGCCGGACCAGAGCTGCCAGGCGGTGCGATTCAGAAGGGAATCATGTTCTACGGCTTCGATGCCACGACCGGGCGCTTTCGCACGCACTTTTTCGATGGGAACGGACCCTTTCATGACGGGAGCACGTACGAGGGCGAAGTCGTGGGCGGCAACCTGAGATTCACCGGGCCGGCAAGATTCACTCTCATCGAGAATGAAGACGGCACCATCAACAACGACTGGGAGCTTCGAGACGACGACGGTGAGTGGAGGCCTTGGCGGCACACCACGATGACACGGGTTGGTGAGACCGACGGTGGACAGGCCTGATTGTCATCTTGGTGACACCACGCCCGGCACGCACGCTGAGCCTGTCGAAGCGCGCTTGCGGTGGCCCTCGACTGACTCAGGGCACATCGGGCTTGAGCAAACCGGAGCCTCTGCCGCCCTGCGCGCTCAGATTCTCGCGACGGAACACTGGAGTCTGCTGGCGACCCGCAGCATGACCTGGAGCGAGATCTTCAGCCGGACCGGCATCTTCCTCACCGTTCTCTCGGCAATCGTGGTGGCGCTTTCCCTGGTCGCGCAGGGAACTGGCCCCGGGCAGACGTTTCGCGTCTTCGCCCTCCTGGTGCTTCCGATCGGGCTCCTTATCGGCCTGGGTACCTACATCCGGCTGGTCGAGGCCGATATCGAGGACGTTTGGCTGGTCACGGGAATGAACCGAATTCGCCAGGCTTACATGCAGCTGGCACCAGACCTCGATCCGTACTTCGTCACAAGTCACCACGACGATGAGGCCGGCGTACTCCAGACCTACCGCTTCCGCCGTCAGCTGGGCGTC
>DASUYM010000076.1:0-21554 GCA_036377435.1 Propionibacteriaceae bacterium | reverse complement strand
GGTAAGGCCCGTTGAGGGATGAACCGGATCATTCTGGCTGGTTGTCGGCTGGTCCGGCGATGCGGTAGGGGGTGGAGAAGCCCTCGTACATGAGGTGCGCGGTCATGCCCTGGGCAGCGTGTTTGAGGTTGTGGCAGTGGTCCATCCAGATGCCGGGGTTGTTGGCCACGAAGGCGACGTCGTAGGTCTCGTGGGCCAAGACGTTGAGGGAGTCGACCCACCAGGGGCTTCCGGTGGCCGCCACCCCGTTGCGGGCCAGCACGACCACGTGATGGCCGTGGAGGTGCATCGGATGCACCTCACCGTTCCGGTTCTCGATGTGCACCACCGCCACATCGCCCTCGCGCACTACATACATTGGGACGTTCGGAAAGAGGTGTCCGTTGATCGACCACCACATACCTGGCAATCCTTTGACGAAGCCGGGTCGGCGACCGATCCGGTAGTCGAACCGGCGGGTGGGGTGGGCCGGATCGAAGCCAAGTGGCGCTGGTGAGCCGTAGCTCAGCAGGTCGAGCTCGTCGACGGGTTGCGGCGGCACCGGCGTATCGGACGCCTCTGCTCCAATAACGACCGCGGTGGCCTTGGACACCTGCACTCTGACCGCCGCGCCGTCACGGGGCACCTTCACCTCAAGATCGGCTCGGGCGCCCGCAGTGAGGGTTACCGAGCGCCCCGACACCTCGGTGGGTCGATACACCTCGGTGCCGTCTATGGCGAGCAGCCGGTAGGCGCCGCTGGTCCAGATCTTCATTGGCCCGTTGTCGGTGTTGGTGACCCGGACCCGGACCCGCTGACCCGGTTTCGCCGGCACCCGCAGATCCTCAGCCTGGCCGTTAATGGTCCGCATACCACCGTAGGTGTGCGCAATCGCTGAGACATCGACTGACTGAGCAGTGCCGGACTTCGGCGTCACCACCAGTGACCCGAGCAGCCCGCCGGCGACTTGGGGGTTGGAGACCTGGTGTGAGTGATACCAATACGTGCCGGCCTGGTTCGCGACGAAACGATAGATGAACTCACCTCCAACCGGCACCGCATCCTGACTCACACCGGCAACCCCGTCCATGGCGTTGGGGACGTCGACGCCGTGCCAGTGCAGCGTCACCCCATCGACGACCGACTCGTTGCGCAGATGCACCTCGATCAACTGACCCTGCCTGGCACGGATCTCCGGACCAGGGGAGCTGCCATTGACGGTAAATCCGGCGATGGACCGGCCACCGACACTCAGTGCCTGCTGTCGGGTTACCAGGTCAACCCGTACGTCTGCTGGTCGTGCCGGGTCGGCAACCATATCGGTGACCAAACGCGGCAGCTCCGAGCGGTGATCGGGCTTGTGGCCCTGCCCGTGACCTCCGCGCCCGGCAGTCCCGGGATCGGGTGTCGCGCCGCCGCCGTAGTCGTGAGAGCCCATTTCCAGCACCGATAACACCCCCGGCACCCGGCTGGCCTCCCACAACCAGGCCAAAGGGGCAACTATGGCCACGGTTGCCAAGACCGGTAGGGCGACCCGCAGCGCCCGCCGGCGGTCAGGCGAACTCATATCACGTCAACTCCGTCGCCGGTAAGGCGACGAAGGTTCGGGGCTCGACGCGTGCCGACCCCGGATCGCCGTACAGGCCCCATGAACGTCGGCAGGTGCCTTCAGCCACCAGATAAGCCGATATCGGGGTGGCTGGTAGCCCGAACGCTGCGGCGTAGATCCAGGTCAAGACAGCAGCGGCGCGCGCTGTCTTCATGTGCAGACCCTCCTTCCCTGACGAGCCACAGCCAGTAGCTACGCGGCCGTCGCGACTTGTGCCTCGGCCCGCGAAACATCACTCCGTACGGCAGTCCGTAGCCGACGGCCGGTGTAGATGGCCACGCCGAACAGCGCCAGAGCGTTCAGGCCGTGCAGCGCAGCAGCGAGGGTGAACTCGTGGCCGAGGAAGCCGATTTGGCCCTGTGCGACCACGAGCGCGAACACGATGACGGCCCACTTGATCGCTCCCCGCACTTTGGTGAAGAACGACACAATCAGCAGCAGTAGCGCGATCACCGGGACCACGAAGGTCCCGTTGATGCCGTGCACGATGATGCCTGCAACCTCGGGAAATGGCGTCGCCTGGCTCTCAATGACGGATTTGTCGAACACTCCGCCGCCATCGACCCACTTGGCGAGCCCGGCAATCGCCCAGACCATGACCATCGACTGAATGGCCACCTCCGCGGCCACTAGATAGGCGAGCACCTTGTACGCGGTTCTCATGACGTTCCTTCCTCGTTGGAGATATGCGATGAAAGCTTGCTGAAAACCCGGCGGGCCAGAAATAGCGGCCACACCGGAAGGGCCAGCCAGCCGAAGGATCCGACGGCGACGCCGGGAACGACGAACGCGAGCTGGACCGCCGAACCCCAGGGGAACAGGAGGCCGGCCGCGGCAATGACCATGCCCACCGGATATGACGCCCCGAGGAGCAGCCCGAACCGGGTCACCGACCGGGGCAGCGTGCCGTGGCGGTGGCCAGCCGAGCTGGCGGTGAGCACCCAGGTGTAGACCACCAGGAACGTCGCCACGACCAGCAGTACCTGAACATCGAATTCCAGGACGCCTGCGACGAGCAGCAGCTGCAGGATGGCGACCGCGAGCATCGCGCCGACGGCCGCCGCCGTGGCCAGCCGCACCGATCGTGTGGGCGGCAGCCAGCCACGCAACGCCAGCGCCACCGGAATAAACGTCAGGAACTGAACAACGATCACCCAGTCGTTAGCGGTGCCAAGCCACATGAAGTCCTGGCGCACGTCATCAGCCAGCGGCCCGCTGACTCCGAAGGGCTTCGCCAGCAGGAAGAACAACACAAGCAGCACATTGGCCAGCAACCCGGTGATGCCGGAGGTCAGCGCCCAGAGCACCGGTCCGGCGATCCGCTGCCGCGGAGGATAGGTCTCGGTCAGCATGCCGCCAGGCTCAGTGGGGAGGTATCCCGCTGTCACGGGAGGATGTCCCGTTCCGGTCGGGATTGTTCGTCCCTGCTGCCCATAATGAACGCATCCACCACCAGAATGGGGCGTGTGCGCGTCGGCGTCGGTGAAGGCTCCGCTGCGCAGCGCTTGGCGTCCGAGCATGGCGCGCCGGGCACCGGCGGTGGTTGCGGTCGTACTGGTGCTGCTCGGTGTCATCGCTGTCGCAGTGCGGTTCGACGCGGCTTCTGACGGCACAGTGGTCACGTCCTGGCGGACCGACGGTGTAGTGGTCGACGTGCCGAACGCCGTCGACGGCCCCGGGCTCCAGACCGGCGATGTCGTGACCAAGGTCGGCGGACAACGCCTCGCCGACGGGCTAGGCGACCTTGCACGCCCGCAGCTTGGGGACGAGGTCGGGTACGACATGGTGCGAGACGGCGCCACCCAGGTGATGGTTCGCATGGAACGACAAGACCCGTATCCACTGCTGCTGACCGGGTGGGGCAACCTGGTCTTCGTCGTCGCGCTGGCCGCTCTGACGACCGCGATGTTCCTGAGGCGGCCGGATGAACCGGCGACGACACCGCTGTTGATCTGTGCGGCGGGCTTGCTTGGCAGCACGCTCGCGTTTGTGGCGGGCCTTCCGGCACTCGCGCTTGCGACCGGCGGACCCGTGCTATGGCTGTACAACCTCTGTGTGATCGGTGTCTACTCGCTCGCCTGGGGTGGAGGGCTCGCCTTCGCGCTGCAGCTACCGCAAGACGATCGAGGACTCCGGCCCAGGCGAGCCGTGCTCGCCCTGGCCTATGCGGCTTCCCCTGGGTTGATGCTTGCCTGGATGTGCCTCGCGGCGGGGTTCGCGCCCAATGGCCTGCGTTGGTTCGATCTCGTGTACGCCGGCACGACAGTGCTGGTAGTGGCGACGCTGGTCACGGTCGGGGTGCTCGGTGTCGGGACGTATCGGCGCAGCCGGGATCCGCTGATCCGAAGTCGGCTGCGTTGGATCGCCGGCGGCAGCATCGTGGCGGCTGTGCTCGGCCTCGCTGGGTGGCATCAGCCGGAGCTGATTACCGGCGACCAACTGCTGCCATCAGGCGCGATCGGCCTGTCCGGGCTGCCCTTCGTGGTGGGCCTGGCCGTCGCATTGCGCCGACACCGGTTGTTCGACATCGAGCGGCTGGCTAACCGGTCCCTGGTGTATATCGCCCTGGTCGCCATTCTCGTCGCCGGATACGCGGCCTTAGTTGCGGTGCTGGTCAGCGGGCTTCGCCTGTCCGGAACCGTCGCCGCCGCGATCGCTGCAGCAGCCGCGGCCCTGGCACTCGCGCCGCTGCGCAACGCTGCGCAACGCACCGTGAACCGACTGATGTACGGCGATCGGGACGATCCGGCCGGAGTGCTGGCCCGTCTCGGCACCCGGATGCAGGCCGTCATGCTGCCGAACGATGTGCTGCCCGTGGTGGTTGAAACCGTTGCTCAGTCGCTGCGCCTGCCGTACGTCGCGATCGACCTTGCCGACGGGACGGGTGAGTTTCACGTGGCTGCCGAACAGGGTGTGCCGGTGGGCACCGTGCACACCGAGACCCTCACGCACCACGGTGCCGCAGTCGGTCGGCTGCGGGTGTCCGAGCGGGGCCGCGACGACCCGCTCGAACCCGCCGATCTGGAGCTCATTCGCTCGCTCGCCCGCGAGGTGGGTCCGGCGGTCCAGGCCGTACGGCTGCACCAGGATCTGTTGCGGTCACGCGCGGAGGTCGTCGCGTTGCGGGAGGATGAGCGGCGTCGACTGCGACGCGATCTCCACGATGGGTTGGGACCGACGCTGGCGGCGATACGGCTCAAGGCTGGGCTGGCGGCGCGTCAGGTACCGCCGGAGTCGACGGCTCATGGGCTGCTCGGCGAGATCGACACCGAGGTGACGGCGAGCCTCGCGGACGTACGACGGCTCGTCGAGGATCTGCGTCCGCCGGCGCTTGACGAGCTCGGTCTTGTCAGAGCAGCGCGCTCCCGGGCGGCGGCTCTGGCGGGTGAATTGGAGATCGATGTCGTCGGGTCGGAACCGCCTGGCCCGCTCCCGGCGGCAATCGAGACGGCCGCTTACCGGATCGTGGTCGAGGCCATGACGAACGCTGTACGACACAGCAGGGGGACGCACTGCACCGTGTCGATCTTGGTGGGTGAGGATGCTGTCGAGCTGTCGGTGCGCGATGACGGCGACGGCCTGACAGCGGATCGTACCCCCGGTGTGGGGCTGCGATCCATGCGAGAGCGTGCCGCCGAGGTGGGTGGAACCCTCTTGGTACGGTCGCCTCCAGAGGGTGGCACGGTGGTCTCGGCGACGTTGCCACGAAGTTTGGAGCGGCCAATTGATCAAGCTGATCCTCGCTGACGATCACCCGGTGTTCGTCAGCGGCCTGCGTGCGGTCTTTGACTCCGAGGAGGACGTGAGCGTGATGGCGGTCGCCACCACAGGGCGGGAAGCCGTCGATGCAGCGGCCGAATACCAGCCGGATGTCGCCGTGCTCGACCTCAACATGCCCGACGGCGATGGCCTGTGGGTCTGCGGCCAGCTCCGGGCGGCGGGGTTAGCCACGCGTGCGCTCATCCTCACTATGTACGACGACGACGAGAACGTACTCGCCGCGCTCCGCGCCGGGGCGTACGGCTACACGCTCAAGGGGTCCGGGCCTGACGAGATCGTTGCGGCGGTCCGTGCGGTCGCTCGCGGCGAGGCGCTCTTCGGCGCCGGGATCGCGGCGCGAATGCTGAACCACTTCGGCCGGACAGCTGCATCGTCGCCATTTCCCCAGCTGACCGAGCGCGAGCACCAGGTGCTGGCGTTACTGGCCGCGGGGCGTGACAACACTGCGGTCGCCCATCGCCTGGGCGTGAGCAGCAAGACCGTACGCAACCACGTCTCCAACATCATCACCAAGCTGCACGTGGTCGACCGGTCCGGAGCCATCATCCGGGCCCGGGACGCCGGCATGGGTGGAGCCGCCGGCTCCAGCTGAGGAGAGGCACCCTTGTCCCTTGTCACCCGACCTGTCGCGATATATCGTTGACGTATCGATGGAGACGTTGCGAAAGCAGGGTGATCAACATGGGTGGCGCGTACGCAATGGGAGCGCCGTGGCTTCACTTCGCCGGCCGCTGCAATCCCGAATGGGGCAGAGATGTCAGCGACTGGCTCGCCAAGATGACCGGACACCGCAGCCAACACAGTCAGCAGGCGCACGGTCATTGGGGGATGTTCGCGGGACCGCCCTTTGGACCGTGGTGGGCAGGCCCAGCTCGCGGATGGCGCCCTCCGAAGGCCCGCCGTGGAGATGTACGTGCGGCGATTCTTGCTGTGTTGGCCGAACAGCCGATGAACGGCTACCAGATCATTCAGGAGATCGCGAACCGAAGCGGCGGAGTCTGGAAGCCGAGCCCTGGCTCGATTTACCCGACGTTGCAACAGCTTGAGGACGAGGGCCTGGTGCGTGCCGAGAATGACGGCGGTCGTCGTGCTTACACACTGACCGACGAAGGTCGAAGCTACGTCAACGAGCACGCCGAGGAGGTATCGGCTCCTTGGCAGGCCATGAGTGAAGCCGGTGAGGACGACGATGGACTCAAGCCCTTGATTGGGCAGGTGGCGGCTGCGGTGTGGCAGATCGTGGCCACGGGAACGCCCGAACAACAGGCGAAAGGTCGCGACGCCTTGGTGGAGTTACGTCGCAAGCTCTACTCCATCCTTGCTGAAGACGACATCACGCCGGAGAATTAGTCATGACTCGATACATTCCGGGGAGGTTCGACCCTCCCCGGGGGAACGTGATGTGGGTGTGGCCCACGCCGTACGGCTCGATGGAGTCCAAGCCCGCCCAGAAGATTCCGATCAGAATCGGCGACGCCGAACGAGACCGGGCCATCGCGGCCCTCGGTGATCACTTCGCCGCAGGTCGGCTCAACGCGGAGGAATTTGAACAGCGCGTTGACCAAGCGATACAGGCCCGTTTCAACGACGACCTCGAACCGCTCTTTGTTGACCTGCCTCGGACAGTAGAGCCGACCGTGGAGTCGAGATCGGAACGCCCGTCAAGTGCTCACCTCGCGTGGTCGCCCGTGGTGTGGTTCGCGCCGCTGATTGTGATCTGCGCGTTGGTCGCGGCTGTCATCCTCAGCGCCCCTTGGCTGGTATGGATGTTCCTCTGGGTGTTCCTGATTACAGGATTCTTCCGGCACCGCCGGCGCTACTTCGGACCACCTCGGCGCTACTACTGACTTCGCCGAGCGTGCACTAACGTCCCACTCTGAGGCAACGCGGTGGGCGACTAGTGCACGCTCGCGCGTCCTTCCCGCGGACCAAGTCCGAGCGGAATGGGGCCTGCCGTCCCATGGTGTTTGATGGGCTGGTGATGGTGTCCAAGGAGGGGCGGAAGCACGATCCACTGGTTCAAGCCCGACGCGTCCAGCTGGGTGTCGACGCCAAACCACCAGGACGCGACCGCGATTGACCAGACGCCGACGGAACTGAATCCTAGGATCCTTCAGTGCTACAGCCACACCTGATCAGCCGCGGCGCCGGAATCACTCGTTCGCTCATTACCTACTACGGGCCGATTTGGCGCCGCCGCCGGATGAAGGCGTTCTACCGGCAGTTCCTCAACGCCGGTGATTTGGCTTTCGACATCGGCGCACACGTGGGCAATCGAGTACGCGTCTTCCGCCGGATTGGCGCCCGTGTGATCGCGGTCGAGCCGCAGCCCGACTTCGTTGCGCTGCTGCGGCTGCTCTACGGCCGCGACCCGGGTGTCGTGATCGAGGCCAGCGGAGTGGCAGCAGCACCAGGCGACGGGAAGCTTCATCTGAGCACGCGTACACCGACGGTCTCGACCTTCGCGGACTCCTGGATGAACGATGTCCAAATCGATAGGCGATTCCAGCGGATCCGCTGGGACACCGTCATCAGCGTGCCCCTGGTGAGCCTTGATGAACTCATCGCCCGCCATCGAGAGCCCCAGTTCTGCAAGATCGACGTTGAGGGATTCGAGCACGAGGTCCTTGCTGGCCTCAGCCGGCCGCTCGCGGCGTTGTCGTTTGAATACATTCCGGCGGCCGCTGCCCGGGCAATCGCTTGCATCGAGCGCACGAGTGCTCTTGGCGACTACCGCTATCGGCACTCCCGGGTCGAGACGCACCGCTGGGCGGACTCTGGCTGGCTGGAACCACGAGCCATGATCGAAATCTTGGGCGCCATGCCGACCGATGACCGATCAGGCGATGTCTACGCCGTTCGCACCGATCGGCTCACCGCCGTCGCCTGAGGTTGCTGAGGTAATGGCGTCAGCGAAACAGGTTGAGGGTGCGAGGGTTACCGAACTCGGCACCAGGGACCCGGGGCAGGTCGAGGGCATCCGTGACCACGTTCGCGATATCGGCGTTGCGGATCGGCTGCTTCCCGCGATAGTTGGCGCGGCTGTCGCCAGGGCTGTCAAAGCTAGGGTTGAGGGCATAGAGGTTGCGCCCGGCGGCAACGCCCGGGCCCCACGCCATAAAGGGAATCCGGTAATTCTGGAGCTTGCTGGCGTTGTAATGCGCTGCGCCTCTGCCCCCGTGGTCTGCGGTAAGGACGACAAGAGTGTGGCGCCGTAGGGCAGGTCGGGCGGCCACGGTTGACAGGATCCGGCCTAGGAGCTGATCCGTGCGCTGCACTGCGGCGAGGTACTGCTTGCCCATGAAGCTGTGGGCGTGCCCGACCCGGTCCGGTAGGGACAGATGCACAAAGGTGAACTCTCGAGGTGAACGGCGTAATTCGGCGGTGACTTTGGCCGTCAGCCGGGTGTTGTTGAGGTCAATAGTGACCCGGTCGATCTTGGCCCGCCCGTCGTTACGTCCGGTTCGATCGTCGGCGCCATGGGTGTTCCAGGTTCGCCTGTAGAGCCTGAACTTGGCCTTCGAGGCAAACATGGCCGTCGAGCCGCCATTGTCGTGAACCACGTCGAACACGCTGGCCACATAGTGTCCGGCGGCTCGATGGACGGTCCCGCCGTTGTCGAAGTTCTCGGTGTAGCCGTGTCCGCCGTGCCTGTCGTCCACCCGCCGGCCGGTCAGCACTGCGGTGTGATTAGGCATAGTGCTCGTCTGCTCGCGGACAGTACGCGCATTCAGGGTGTAGGCGCCTTCGCGCATCAATCGGTGAAACGTTGGGGTACGAGATCTGCCGAGCTTCTGGATGGCACGTGGGTTGAGGCCGTCGATGGAGATCGCTATCACGCGATCAACGGCATTGTCTGCCGACTCATCGTTGGGGGCGGTGGGGACGACCGTCTTCCGGCTAGAGGGGGCAGCCGGCGACGGCGCGGGTGATACCACGACCGGAGCAGTGTCGCCCACTGGTTTCGTGGCGTGGCATGCGGCGCCAAGAAAAGTACCCGCGATCAAGAAGGCCAGCCACGACGTCCGCAGGCGTCGAACACACATGCGCTCGACCCTAGTCGTGGCCAGGCCGGGGCGGAATGTGGCGCGCCCGCGCGTCCTAGGAGATCGGCAGTCCCATCTGCCCTGCCGGTCGCCCCTTCGTACCATGTCGCTGAGCAATCGTCATTGTGAGGTGACGTCGTGCCAGGTTCCGGGCGGATGCGTCGGCACCTGCAGATCGGCCATGACACCGAAGTGATCGCTGGCCCAGGCTCCAGCCAACGGCGTATCGAGCACTCGGCGGCAGTCGGCAACGTGCAAGGTCGGTCCGTAGATGCCACTTCTGATCATGATGTAGTCGATTCGGCGGCCCGATTCGAGTGACATTTCTCCAGCGCGTACGAGCGGGTTTGACGGTGAGAACGTGTGGCCGGCGTCCGCCGGATGCTTCGCCTCCCACGCATCCTGATACGTCACACTGAGACCTTCCAAGGACTGGCGGCCGGTCCAAAACCGCACACTCGATGAGTCCGGAGTGTCGTTGAAATCACCGAGGAGCAGGACATGAACATTTCGGCCAGCCAGGTGGTCCTCCACGAAGCGGGCACATACGACGGCCTGCAGCTCCCGTTCCCGCTCGTACCCGAACTGGTACGCCGCTCCGTAATGGACGAGTACGGTCCGACCAAACGGCTTCGGCAGCTCCACCTCGGCCAGCACTGCCGCAGCAGAGGGCACGCGCGGCTCGACGCTGAGATCGACTTCATGCACGGCAGCTAATGGCCACCGACTGGCAATCGCCGCGCCGACTGCGCCCTCGGATCGCGAGGGATTCTCCGCGACGTGGTATCCCGGGCCCAACAGGTCGGTCGCCTGATCGCGAGTTTGTCCGGGTGTTGTCTCTTGCAGCGCGACAATGTCGGGTCGAATCGCCCGAAGCCCAGACCGCGCCACCGGACGGCGACGTTCCCAGTTCGCGCGATCGGGGGACAAGATGTTGAAAGTCAGTACGCGGACGGTCGGAGGCCAGTGCTCCGGCCGCAGCGGGGCGCTGATCATGGCAATCTCTCTTCTGCCCGGGCTGGAGCCGTTGCCACCAGGAAGATCGCAAAGACCACGGCAGCCGCGGTGGCTAAACCAAATGCCGGCGCGCCACCTATTTCGTTGATGGTGATTGCTACCAGAAAGCAGAACAGGGCGAAGCCGTCGAGCCCCGGCACGATCCCGCGTAGCAGAGCGAGGGCCCCGGCATGACCGGCCTGTGCTGTCGTAAAGGCGCAGACCACGCTCAACGCAATCGGAAAGGGCGTGAGCATACCGGTCAACGCGGGGCCCACTCTGGCTGCCACCCCAGTCACCAGCAGAACCAGAAGTGCCGTTGCCACCGCTCGGGCTGGCAGATCCCACCAAGGTGCTGGCAGAGGGGCCGGCGCCGGCTGGCCCAGCCGGCGTAGCAATGCACTGACTCCATGCAATGCCAGCAGACCGAGTCCCAGAGCGAGGCCTGCAGGCACGTCAATCTGAGCGAGGGCGAGGTCAGCAAGGAGCACCACGATCCAGCTGACCGCCAAGGTCACCAACCAGCCGTGACCCCTGGAGAGATAGCCGAAGACCAACGCGAACAAAGCCAGCGGCACGATTCCCAACGTGGCGGCGCGGGCGGCGTGAGCTGCAAAGTGACTGCCGTGGTCCAGGTACAAGATCAACAGGATGGGGCCGGCTACGACTGGCAGCACGACAAGGATTCCGGCGACCTGAGGACCCCAACGGCGCCCGGCGAGCGAGGAAGCGACCACGAGCAGCGGCGCGAGCAGCAGCTTCAACGCGAGGACGGTCATACGCGCTGAGTATCTCAGCCCGCAACGAAGCGTCGCCCAGCCGCAATGGTCGCGAGCTGGTCGTTCTCGGCTAGCTGGTCTGCCTCCAGCACCTCAACGAGGTGTCGCATGGTTGTCACTGCAGTCCGCAACTGCTCGACGCCCACCTCAGCTCCGATCCGGTCGGCGAACGGCCGCTGGACGAGGCTGATGCGGCGTATCGCCCAATAGCCGGCGTCGGTGCAGGCCAGTAGCTTGGCTCGCCGGTGTGCGGGATTCCGGCGATACTCGGCGAGATGCCGCGCGACAAGCAGGTCGGCGACACGCTGCACTCCTTGCCGGGTCATTCCCATGAGACGCCCGATCTCGGCCACACTCCGCGGTTGGTCCAGTACGCCTCCGAGCACCTGCCACCAGGCGGCGGTAATCCCGCCTTTACCCGCCATCTCTTGGGCAGCGTCCATGAGACGGCCGTTGAGGCGGAAGGTGGTGAGGATGAGGTCGGTCAGCACCTCGCCGGCCTCGGTCGGTGGCGGTAGGTCGGGCCAGTCTTCGCGGGGCGGGACGCTCGGTTGCTGCGCGTCCGGGGTCGCGCTCATGCGGCGTGCTGAGCCTGCATGAGTACGGGGAATGCGGTCGCGTCGCCCCTGTGGAAGAGTCCCTCGTAGGCCTGAAGCGTGCGCTCGGACATCAAGCCCAGGCGCCCCAGCGTCGCACAGGCAAACTGCACCGGCGACTGTGGACCGGCGGTGATGAGATCCCCATCCACAACTGCACGCTCGTTGACGTAAAGATCCCCGCCGGCGTATCCGGTGGCCATCAAGTACTCGGCTGCCGCGCCGGTGTGGCGGAGCTTGTCGAGCAGTCCTGCTCGAGCGAGACCCGCCGTGGCGCCGCAGATCGCTGCCACCGGAACACCAGCATCCAGGAACCGTGCCGCGGCTGCAGCGAATGTTCCCCCGCCGCCGGCATCCCACATGTCAGCGCCGGGCAAGATCAGCAGATTGCTGGAGGCCGGATCGAGGTCATCGAGCAGTAGATCCGGCACGATTTGCAGCCCGCCCATGGTCGTGATCGGATCACGAGATTCAGCTACCGTCACGATGTTCCACGGGGTGCCCGTGAATCGGCCAGTGCGCAGTTCGGCCAGGAGGTGCCCGACCTCCCAGTCGGCAAGAGTGTTGTAAATCCCCAGATGTGCCGTGTTTGCCTTCATAGACAACATACTGTCATATATGGCAGGATGTTGTCAAATATCTGCGGCGCCCCGATCAGCACTCGGAGTCGCAACAGTGCCTGTCGCGCTACGAGCTGCTCGGCCGGTCGAGGGTGCGGCGGCGGGCCCGCATCGTCGTGACGCTGCCCGCGGAGCAGATCACCCATCGTGTTGCCGAGACCCTGCACGCGGCCCTTCGGCGTACTGCGAGGCACGGTTAGCGCGGGTCCAGCGCGAGACCTAGGTGGCTTGGCAGCAGGAGCTTCGCTCCAACGGGCAGCGGGTCGATCCTGTTCGTCGTCGGCGCTGATCGTCAAGGCGATCAGCCGGATGCCGCTCTTGGTGCAACCCGCCGTCGTCCCGTGAGCCGTCCGGGTCCTCGCCATGTCTCGGAGTTCCTACCGCCATAGGCTGCCCGAATGGGTCGGCCGGAGTGGTCTATGACGGACATCATGACCGAGCGCCCAGGTGTCCGGGTGAACCAGCTGGGTTACTTACCCGGCCGAACCAAGAAGGCGACGCTGGTCTCCGATGCTGAGGAACCAGTCCACTTCACCGTTCGCGACCGGAACGGTGTCGCCGTCCACACCGGACTTTCCCAGCCTTGGTCCGTCCGGCCGGAGCCTACCTCTGGTCTCAACGTCCATGTTCTGGACTTCACCGGCCTCAACACGCGGGGAGCCGGCCTCTGGATCAAGGCTGGCGATCAGTGCAGTCACCCCTTCGACATGAAACATCGCCTTTACGACATGTTGGCCTCGGACGCGTTGCGCTTCTTCTACCTGATGCGGTCGGGGACACCGATCTTGGACAGGGTTGCGCCGGGCTATGGACGGCCGGCAGGGCATCTGGGACGGCCGCCAAATCGCGGCGATCTGGAGGTGCCCGCGTGGACGGAGCCCGAAGCGGTGCAGCTGTACCCGGGGTGGCGATGTGATGGCACGTTCGACGTCTCGGGCGGCTGGTATGACGCGGGCGACTACGGCAAGTACGTCACGAGCGGCGCCATCGCGGTATGGCAGCTAGTCAGCGCGCTCGACCTGCTGAGAATGGCCGATCCCACCCCTCTGAGCGAGCTGGCCGAGATGATCCGGGCTGAGTGTCGCTGGCAGCTCGACTGGCTGTTGCGAATGCAGGTCCCCGCTGGTGATCCGCTGGCCGGGTTGGTATTCCACCGTGTGCACGGCACGCAGTGGTCACCGATTCCGGGCTGGGCACACGAGGACCCTACCGAAAGGGTGTTGCACCGGCCATCGACCGTGGCGAGCTTGCACCTCGCCGCGGCTGCTGCTCGGGGCGCTCGACTCTTCCGCACCAGTGATCCCGGGTACACCCGAACCCTGGTAGCGGCGGCGCACACCGCGTACCAGGCGGCGCTGCGGCATCCTCGCTTGATCGCACCAGACGACCACGCCAAGTTCGGCGGCGGCCCGTACCCCGACGACCGGCTCGAGGACGACTTCTATTGGGCAGCCGGGGAACTCTGGCTCACTACCGGTGAGGACCTCTACCGTCAGCACATAGCGTCCTCCGATCAGCATGCCGCAGATGCCTTCGACCCGCGCGGCTTCGATTTCGACCGGGTGACAGCGCCAGGCCGGCTCGACTTGGCATTGGCCGGCAACGACGTCCCCGAATACGCGCAGGTGGTCAACAGTGTGGTACTCGGCGCTGACCGGCTCGTGGAGCTACAGAGTCAGCAGCCGTGGGGTCAGCCGTACGCGCCGACCGAGGGGTGGGAATGGGGGTCCAACGGTCGGATTCTCAACAACCTCGTGGTGCTGGGGATGGCGCACCTGTTGTCAGGTGCGTCCCGCTATGCAGACGCCGTTGCTACTGGGATGGACTATCTGCTTGGACGGAACGCTCTCGGTCAGAGCTACATCACCGGCTACGGCACCGACTACAGCAGTCACCAGCGGACTCGTCAGTTTGGACACGATCTCGACCCGGCGTTCCCGCCTCCACCACGGGGCGCGCTGGCCGGTGGGGCAAACTCCCGGCCGACTCCGGACTTTCCCTACGATGCTCGCCTTTTGGGCCTCCCACCTCAGTGCTGCTACCTCGATGAGCCCACCTCCGAGGTCACTAACGATGTCTGTATCCGCTGGAATGCACCTCTGGTTTGGGTCGCCACCTTCCTGAGCCTCGTGAACGACTAGTGCCCGGCACCGAATTCCTGGCGCAGGGCACCAGTCATCACGAGCTGATCAACGGCCCCCTCCTGGAGGAAGCTAATGCACTAGCTCGGGTTCGCTCGCGGTCACGCCTGGCCTGACGCGACTGGCAGGTGAGGTTGAGCGCCTCCACGGTCAATGGCAAACGGTGAAGCCGGCGTCGACGGCGATCGTTGATCGCGAGTACGAGCCCCAGCTTCGGACGCCTCTCGTCGTTGACTCGGCGACCGCCTCCCCCGACAGCGCTGCACAGAGAATCGCGTCGAGAATGCTCCCTCGCCGTGCCGTTGAGTAACACGACATCCGGCACGGCTTGAGCCTGGCACAACCGCATCAGGCGGGACCGACACTCGCGAGGATCGCGCGTCCGAGCTCTTCCGGCCGAGTGAACTGTGGCCAGTGGCCCGTGGGCAGATCGATGTAGTCGACGTTGCGGACCTTCGCAAGCTCCCGCACGTACGGGTGCCCCTGCTCGATCAACTCTCGGAACACCGCGCTCGGGAACTCGCAGGTGATGACGGTGACGGGTACGTCATAGCGACGCTCATCGAAGAGCTGTTGCGGGTCGCTGGCAACATGGCCAGGCGCAGGGATGGCACGTTCGCGGAATCTCGTGCGCAGTTCGTCATCGAGATCAATGAGATCTTGCTCCTCGAAACGCGACCAATCCGGCAGCGGCATCTCGCCGTTCTCGGCCGGGAGCTCATCGTTGATGACTCCGCCCTCGCCAAGGGGAGCACTGTCGACGTACACCACACGGGCGACTCGATCACGCCGCGCATCGACCGCGGCATGGGCGATCGCCCCACCGCCGGAGTGCCCGACGAGTACGACCTGGCCGTCGGCCGGGTCGAAGGAGTCGATCACCGCGACAACTGCGTCGACGTGATCACGCAGAGTGATCTTGGCGCGGTCCGCGTCCTTCGACTCCATTCCGGGCAGTGTGAGCGCATGCGTGCGATGCCCCGCCTGCTGCAAAGAGGGGACGACCTCGTCCCACGATGAGCCGTCGAGCCACAAGCCGGGAATCAAAACGATGTCCATCAGCCTGAGACTAGGTCAAACCACCGACATCACTTGAGGCTCCCCACGATGAACAGGCCGGACGGCAGACGTGCGGCCGCCGCCGTGCTGGGCTGCGACATTCGCAATCACCGCGGTACCCACGAGGGTGGCCGGCAGGGCGTACCACCTCGACTGTGAGACCTGCCCAATGTATGTGCCGAAGAACATGGCTCCAATGAGCCCGGTGGCCGTGCGGCCGGCCACCCGCATCCGGTGCTTACTCATTGCCGCCGGTCCCCCGGTGGCCCAACCGGTGACGGCGAGCCCGGCGAAGAAGCTATAGATGCCGGCCACCGTGGGCCAACCTCCCACGTCCTTCATGCTTCGGCCGCCGGGAAACAGGGCCCGTCCACCGGTGACCTTGGCGTATCTCGCAACGACAGTGAAGTGCGCGGCGTGGGCCGCCATGAAGCCAAGGTAGAGCGGCCGCGACGCCCGCGCAGCGCGCCCCCCTAACGCAGGTGTGGCTTGAGCCGCGGCGAAGAGCAACGCCGAGCTTCGCGCCGTCAGCCGGACGTGCTTGTGGAGAGCGGAGGCGTTCATCGGTCGTCGGTCATTCGCTGCAAGCACTCGGTCATGGAACTTATAATATGTCAATGATTTAGATTTGCCAACTAATGAGGCCTCTCAAGCAGTCGCTAGGATGGCTCGCATGGACCCGGACCCGTTGCTGGTCGAAACCTGGCAACAGCTGATGGGATTCGTCCTGGAGCAGCGCTTCAGGTGGGCCGAGGTTGCCGCCGACCTGGGGATTACGCAGGCCGGCCTGCGCGCCCTCCTCGCAATTGATCCGGGCCAACCCCAGTCGATGCGCGAGCTCGCCGCCGCTATGAACTGCGACCCGTCCTACATCACTGCGATGATCGACGACCTTGAGCGCGCCGGCCTCGCGGAACGCCAGCCGTCACAGGCCGATCGCCGCGTCAAGACCGTGGTACTCACTTCTCGTGGGATGGCCGCCCTCCAGACTGCGCGCAACGGACTGCTCTACCCACCACACCAACTGGCCCAATTGACCGCGTCCGAGCAGCAGCAACTCGCCCGACTGCTTCAGCAGGGGCTTAACCCGATCCGCCAGGAGCAGTAGCGCCACCGCAGCACGGCGTACACCCCCGGCTACGCAGCCTGCGCTACTCCTCCCCGTCTGCGGACTCCCGGACCGAGTCGAGCCGCCGGCGGGCGTCGGCCAAGGCGTTAACCGCGTCGCGTTGCCGCGTCCGCGCCTCGGCGAGATGCCTGTGAGCGCTGACCTTGTCCCGACGCGCTTCCATCCGCTTGGCATCGAGCGAGCTCAGCATGTCCTCAGCGGCCTCCACCGCCGCCTCGGCGTCCGCCAGGTCGAACTCGGACTGCCAGTGCGCAGCCTCGGCTGCAGCGAGCTCCTCTTCCGCCCGGCGCAGCTGACGAAGTGCTTCCCGTTCAGTGTCGGGCGTCGCGACGGAATCGCCGCTCTCCACCGGCGTGGGGTCGGCCACCTCGACGAGCTCGAGGGCCGGGCGACCCGCCACCGTACGCCGCCGCGCTGCCAGCTCGTCTTCCACCGGAGGACTCTGCAGCTCGGCCGCCGCCTCGGCCGGCACCTCAATAGGCAGCAGTTCGGTAGTCGACCCGAGCTGTGCGGGTTTGATACGTGGCCGTGGGCCGAACCCGCTGTGCGAAAGCGGCCGCACCAGACGACCGTTGCGAATAGTCATCGCACCGGCAAGATCGACGAGAGCGGCCTGAAGCGTCGCCTCCACCTCCGACAGCACGGTGGGTGTCACTCGCAGGCCCGCCTCAGCGGCATGCGCCTGGGCCCGGTCCAACAGATCGGCAATCAAGTGGCGCCGCTGTTCGGCCAGGTTGCGTAGCTCAGTGCCCGCCAACCCGGTCTGCGCATCGCGCAGCTGCCGGCCGAGGGCTGACAGCCGCTGCATCGCCTCAGAGTCGCGGGCCAAGAGGTTCACCAGCCAGGCGCTGCGCGTAGGACGACGGAGTTGCCGGAGCCGTTCGGCGACCTCCTGACTGCCAGCCGCCCTAGCCTGCCGCACTAACTCGTTACGAGCGGCCACAAAATCAGTCGGCGGGAGCACATAGAGCTCACGGACGATATCGTCCAGCTCGCGCCCGATCATCTGCACAGTCATCCCCAGACCAATCTAACGTGGCCATTGGCGGACGATGCAAACCGGCGTTAGGACGCCGCCGCCAACTTCGCCGTCTCGTTTGCCACGCAACAGCCTCCCAGCACGTCGATGCAGTCGACGATGAACAGGTGCCGGAGGGGATCCGCAAGCTCGCAGGCAGCGTTCGTGCACTCGACGGTGCGGTCAGTGTGCACGACCAGCGTGCCATGGCAGTGGTCGGCGCCTAAGCCGCAGTCCGGACAGCTGCTCATGCCTCGTTGGTACCAGCTTGCACCGTCCGAAGACGGCAGTTCCGTCGGCGTGTCGCGAACCCGTGCTGGGTCGGACGTCACCCGCGCTTCTTCGGCGGGCCGACTTCGCGCCCGGGCTGTGCTGGCTTCTTGGCCTTCTTCTTGGCCGCCTCGGTATTTGCGCCGACGCGTCGACGTCCACCGTTTCCGGCTGACCGGCGTTGTTTGGCCGCCTCGATGCTGGCTCGCAAGGCGGCCAACAGGTCGAGCGATACCGCGCCAGGCTCGGCGGTCGGCCTCACGGGGCGGCCAGTCGCCTTGGCGTCGATCAGGGCGGTCAGCGTCTCCCGGTGGACGTCACGATACCTGCCCGGGTCCAACCCCTCATCCGACAATGAGTTGATCAGCGCCTCGGCCATGGCGAGCTCCTGGCTCGGCGTCGACCACTCGTCGTCGTCCGCCAGGAAAGGAAACCTGGGCTCGCGGACCTCATCCGGCCAGAGCATCGTCGCGAGGACGAGCACATCGGCGTGTACTCGTAACACCGCGACGATCTCGCGATCGCGGAGCGTGACCTTGGCGACGGCGACGCGGCCCATCTTGTGCAGCGCATCGCGCAGCAGCCGGTACGCCTTTGCCCCTTGCGGTTCGGGCTCCACGTAGTAACTGCGGTCGAGGTAAATGGGATCCACGGCTTGCATCGGCAGAAACGAGATGACCTCGATCGAGCGCGACGTCTTGGCCGGCAGCATGGCGAGATCGTCCTCGCTGAGCACGACCAGCTCGCCGGTTGCCGACTCGTAGCCCCGCCCGATCTCCTCGTAGGGCACCTCGGCGCCATCGATCGAGCAGACCCGCTTGTACTGCACCCTGCCACCGTCACTCATATGGATCTGGTGAGAGGGAACGTTTTTGCTCTCGGTGGCTACGTACAAGCGAACCGGAATCGTCACCAAGCCGAAGGAGATGGTGCCTCTCCATACCATCCGCATCCGCATACCTCCGACTAGGTGAATGTCCTTTGCATGCCGGCCGTCACACCGGCTCCCTCCATTGTCGCCGCCGCCGAGCGAAGGAGCCAGATGGCTATCGGCACGAACTCGAACATACTCGCGATTCTTGCTGATCTGTGCGTGACAATGGGCCCGGCTGCAGCACCGATTCAGCCGACGGCACACCCCGACCCGTCTCGGACAAGGGTCACTGTGTACGTCTTGACGGCTGTGCTGGGAAACGGCACGGCTTTCTGCCTACTGCACCGTAGGTGTTGACGATTGTGATGCGAAACGTACGCGTTCGGCACCTCTTGACGGCTGTGATGACCACTGCACGTTCTGTCAGGCGCGTCCTGCATGCATAACCATCACGGGATAGGGCCCGGCGGAGATCGCGGCCGTCGCGTGCTCAGCAGGAATCACGTTGTCCATCTGCACCCGGAGGTTTTCAGCGTCGGTTGCATCGACCGTGACTCGCCAACGCCAACCACCACCGCCGTAGTCGCCCTCGAGCTCAAAGGTCGCACCCGTTCGGTGGCTGCCTGACAACATCATCGGCGCCGGCTTCTGATGCCACGAGTCACCCCACATAGCCACGAGCGAGCCGTCCTCATCCCCGCGCCCAATCACGAGCAGCCCGTCCTGTGGGCCATCGTCCGGGTGCTCCCACCAATAAGCAACGGAGGCGAGGTTGCCGCCAGCGGCGTTCGTCACGATCACCTTGGCGGGGAATTCGGCTAATGGATCGCTGGGCATCAACCGGAAGCCGTTCGTACCAACCCAAGTACCTGCAGAATCGGGCATGAGCATCCGACAACAATAAGAGCGATTGCCGCGAGCTCGCCGGTGACAGGCGGCAAGTTCGACCAGTGCCCTGCGCCAGGAATCCGGTGCATAGGTCCGTCGTCCAGGTGGATTCATCGCAAGGCCGACGAGGGATGGATACCGGGTCGTAGGTCTACCGAGGAGAACGCAGCGAGGCGCCGCCTGGGCGGCGGAGATATGTGCCGGATCCCTGGCGCAGGGCACTAATTCCGATGATGAGGCTCTGCCGAAACTCGTCCCTACCCAGGCGGCGATTCGGACGCGCGTGCCGGCCACGTCTGGGTTGGCAGCCAGCCTTCTACTGCCCCATGCTCAGTGCATGCCGTTCGTCCACCGGGGTCGTTGGCTCGTCATGATCGTTGTTTTCCTGTTGCCCGGGTGCACCCTGTCCGACGGCAGCCGCCCCGCGCAGACGGACACGCACCAGCAGGTCTCATCCGAGCTCATCGCGTTCGTGTCGGACCGTGAGGGTTCCGATGCCTTGTTTGTCATGCACCCCGATGGCTCAGGCGTACGACGTCTCAGCGGCGATCTCCCGGCCGTGTCCCATCCTTCCTGGTCGTCAGACGGGCATCGGATCGCGTTCAATGCCGGATCATCGACCACCAGTGACATCTACCTGATTAACCTCGACGGCTCGGGACTGACAAAGATCACGAGTGACGCACGCGCCAACTTCTACCCCACCTGGTCACCAGACGGCTCCCGATTGGCCTTCAGCTCCAATCGGGACGGTGACTGGGACATCTATGTCATGAATGCCGACGGTTCTCGGGTGCGTCAGCTCGTCGATTCCCCGGGGCTCGACGACAAACCGCAGTGGTCGCCGGACGGTTCGCGGATCGGGTTCGCTACAACGCGCAACGGCCCACCACAGCTCCTCGCGGTCGACCCGGAGACCGGCGAGGAGGGGACGCTTCTTCCACAACCCATTAGCGGCCTGAACCCGTCCTGGTCCTTGGACGGGTCTCGGCTCGCCTTCAATGTTGTGACGTCGAGCGGGTTCGACATTGACGTGATGTCCGCGGACGGAATCGATCGGCGATCAGTTGTCGCCAGTAGTGCGTCCGAAGAGCGGCCGCGGTGGTCGCCGGACGGGGAGCGGCTCACCTACTACTCCGACGGCGGTGGATCATGGGAGGTCTACACCGTGATGGTGGCGACAGGTGCCACGCGATCGCTGACCGACAGCCCCGGATTCGACGGACAGCCGGCGTGGCGGCCGACGCCGCGCTAAGTCGTCTGACCAGCACCTGGATGGTCCGGCGGTCTCGGCGCCGGGAGGCGAGGGGTCAGCCGGGTTTGTCGCCGGGAGGTGATATCCCGGCGGGCTCGGAGGCAGGGGTATGCCTCGTGGCGCTCCAGGCTGCCAGCAGCTTCAGCTGGTCCTCGGCCTGGCTGCCCGGTTCGGCGGAGTAGGCGATCAGGGTCAGCCCGTCGCCGGCCAGGTCGAGGGCGTCACCGGTCAGCTCAATCTCCCCGACCACCCGGTTGCCCAACCGTTTGCGGGCGGTGCGATGCAGCCGCACGTCGTGCCGGGCCCACCGCGCAGCGAAACCGTCACTGCGGGTCACCAGCTCCCCGATCAGGTCGCTCAGGCCGCGGTCGGACGGGTCGCGGCCGGCCTGGCTGCGGAGGGCACCGACCATGTCCTTGGCAATCGTGTCCCAGTCCAAGAAGAATGCCTTCGCATAGGGGTCGAGGAACACGAACCGAGCCAGGTTGAACGGCAACTCGTCCCGAACGAGGACG
>DASUYM010000075.1:0-4231 GCA_036377435.1 Propionibacteriaceae bacterium | reverse complement strand
GACCGACCGGCCGGCTGCCTCCACCCTGAAGGCCGACCGGGCGGCTGCCTACACCGAGAAGGTCGATCGGGAAAAGGAACTCGCCGAGGCCGATCCCCGTAGTGCTCAAAGCTATCGGACTCGAGTCGGGGAGGCTCGGCTGCCCGACGACATACGCAAGGCGGCGCTGTCGGAAGTCGGCACGCTCGAACGGATCAGTGCTGAGAACCTCGAGGGGAGCGAAATCCGGATCTGGCTCGACACAATTCTGGATCTGCCGTGGAGCACAGAGACCAAGGACTCGATCGACATTCAGCGGACACGCGAGGATGACCCGGCGGCTGCCGACACCCATAACTTGCACACCGAGAAGGTTGACCGGGCAGCTGCAGATACAAAGATGGTTGATCGGGAGAAGGTAGACCCGGCGGCTGCCGAGGTGGAAACCACCGACCCAGCGGACGCCGACCCAGCGGACGCCGACCCAGAAACCACCGACCCAGCGGACGCGAAGGCCGACACAGCGCCTGCCCGCCCACACGATGACGACACAGTAGGGACACCTGCAGTGCTTGCGGTATTCAGCGGAGGTCGGGACCCACGTCCGCAACTAGTGGAGCAGCAGGTCCATGGACCTGTGCTGGTTCAAGATCCTCCGGAGAAAAGGCGCTCCAGATCTCTGGCGCTAGCCGCCACCGCCTCTGCGGCGCTGCTTATCGGCGCGTTGTTGTTGGGCGCGAGTAGAGATCGCGGCGCGACCGCACAATCAGTCCCTAACGTTACAGCGACCGCGACGGTGAGCAAGCCGACGAGTCAGCCGTCAGATGAATCGACGCGCACCGGGGGAGCAGGGTCGACCATTCAGTCGGGAGATTTACCCGACTTCGCCCGGCCCTTCCAAACCGTTCGAATCCAAGGTACATATCACGGTGGAGCAAACACCGTGCTGCGGGTACAGCGCTGGGAGGAAGGCAAATGGCTGGCCTTCCCGTTACCCACAAAGACCGATCAGTCGGGCCAGTTCACCACACATGTCGAGTTTGGGCAGCCGGGTCGTTACCAGCTTCGCGTGCTGGATCCGGACTCCGGCGTGACGTCGAAACCGTTTGTGCTGCTGATCGAGGGCTGACCGCGTCTAGTTATCAGCTACCAGGCCCGGGCACCGACTCCGGTTTGGCGAAGACGATGACATCGTCTAGGAGCAAGGAGGTATCGGTGTCTCAGCCGCCCGAGCAGCCGTACCCACTCAGAGACCCACTCTCCAGCAGCCGAACCTGTCTCAGGAGGAGCGGCAGACGACCGTGAAGCGATCGCCGGTGGCTTGGTGTGTTGCCCTTCTCTTATCGCTCTGCCACCTGACACCGACGGCGTCCGCCGCACTCCCCGAGGAGGAGGCGACGGATGGCTTGCCGGTCCTCGCGTACTACTACCAGTGGTTCACGCCCAAATCTTGGGACCGGGCCAAGATTGACTATCCGTTGGCCGGGCGGTATTCAAGCGACGACACGTCGATCATGAAGAAGCACATCGCTGAGGCCAAGTCGGCCGGCATTAATGGCTTCATCGTCTCCTGGAAGAGCACTCCGACGAACAACCGGCGGCTGGATGCGCTCATCAAGGTTGCGCGGGGCACCGACTTCAGGCTCGCCATCATCTATCAGGGGCTGGATTTTTACCGAAATCCCCTTCCTGTGCAGCGGATTGCCGACGACCTCGACCACTTTAAGCGGCACTATGGGTCAGACCCGGTTTTCGATCTCTTCGCTAAGCCCTTGGTGATTTGGTCGGGCACGTGGGAGTTTTCCGCCTCCGACATCGCGCGTGTTACGACCTCACTGCGGGATTCCGCCCTAGTGCTAGCCACTGAAAAAAGCCCTCAAGGATACCAGCGAGTGGCGCGGTACTTCGACGGAAACGCCTACTACTGGTCTTCGGTAGACCCGCAGACGAACAGCCGCTATCAGGAACGACTGAACGCCATGGCGTCAACCGTACACAAATCCAAAGGGCTGTGGATCGCCCCGTTTGCACCCGGTTTCGACGCCCGCCTGGTGGGTGGAACCAGGGAGGTTCCGCGGCGCGACGGCAAGACGTTGCGAATGGAGTACAACGCGGCGGTTTCGTCCTCTCCTGATGCACTGGGCCTGATCTCCTGGAACGAGTTCAGCGAAAACACTCACGTGGAGCCCAGTGAGCGGTACGGAGACAGTGCCTTAGTGGAACTAACTAACCTAGTCCAAGGGCCCTCGGTCCGCACATCCCCGATGGTCGATGACTCCGACGATCCAGGAAGGGAGGGCATCTTGAGTGTTGGAGCGGCGGTGGCGGTCCTGCTACTCCTCGCAGTGGCACTGCCTATCTATACCTGGATCCGACGACCACGCGATCCGCGAGCAGACACTGGACCGCGACGGGTCCGGCGGTCCCCATGGCGAATCCTGGTTACAGTTGTTGTGCTCGCGGTGCTAGGTTCTCTCACCGCTGTCGGGGTCGTTTATGCGCGTCGCCCCCGTGACGCGGGCGCCACGCCGCTTTACATGGGAGCCCAGCCGGCGCGTGATCCGGGATCAGTGATCATCGGCGCGGCGGGGGACATAGCGTGCCCACCCGGCCGAAAGCGCAACAGCAAAGAGTTCGACAGACCTAATGCGTGCGGCATGGACGGCACCGCCAAGGTGCTAGAAACGATGCAGCCTGATGCGGTGCTCACACTCGGTGACAACCAGTATCCGAGCGGCGCGTTGGCCGACTTTGAGGCCTCGTACGCGGAAAGCTGGGGTAGGTACCGCGATATCACGTTCCCAGTGCCGGGAAACCACGAATATGGCACGCCCAATGCCCGGGGCTACTACACCTACTTCGGCACGCGCGCCGGTGAGCCGGACAAGGGTTACTACAGCTATGATCTCGGTGCTTGGCATCTGATCGCGTTGAACTCCGAATGTGAGCACGTCGGTGGGTGCGGCGATACGGATCCTCAAGCGACCTGGCTCCGCAAAGACCTGACCGCTCACCCACGAAAGTGCGTACTTGCATACTGGCACCAGCCGCGCTTCAGCTCAGGAACCCACGGGAATGACCTCGACCAAGATGTACTGTGGCGCATCCTTGCCACAGCGGACGCCGACGTTGTGCTCAGCGGGCATGATCACGACTACGAACGGTTCGTGCCCATGAACGCTAACGGCCAGGCCGAACCGACGGGTGTGACCGAGTTCGTCGCAGGGACGGGTGGGGCCAGCCATTACAAATTCCACAACCCGGAGCGGACAAGTGTCGTGAGGATTACCGGGCGCAACGGTGTGCTGCGCTTGCAGCTGAGCGAGCAGGGCTACGCGTGGCAGTTCATCGCAGCGCCGAATGGTCAGGTCCTCGATAGCGGGAACGCCGAATGCCATTAACGGGTATCCGGCATTCTGTCAGGAATACACCGCCCGCATAGCGTCCAGGTAGATCCCATACCCTGATCGCGATTGCCACTGGCGACTCGGCTCTACAGCGGTTCCTTCGCCCCATTCATTGAAGCTGGTCACCAACTGCCAGCGAGCACCGGCGGCCACTTGACGACGCAAGTCCGCTTGGAAGCGCCGGGGGTCGCGGGCGAGGCGCGGCACCAGCTCGTCGAACTTGAAAAAGCCGGGTGACACTGACACAGAATCCGTGCCCTGCTGATCGTAATTGTCAGCCGGCACATACTGATGCCAGGAATCAGGCTGGTCCCGACAGTCGCGATAGCCCTCGAACACCTTGACGTTGAGATAGAAGCGCGACCGACTGGCTACTAAGAGGCGGCCTACTGCCTTGCAGGAGGCCTCTCGCCCAATGTTGTAGACAAAAAGCACGGGCTTTCCTTCCGTCCGCAACCAGGCTGGGTCCGCGCTCAGCCGGTAAAGCGAGTCGAAGTCCTGGTTGAGGAAAGCCTGTGATGGCGGAGTGGGCCAGGACTCGGGCTCGTAGTAGGCAGCAATGCGAAAGCCTTGTTTACCTGCGGTGTTGAGCAGCAGCGGCAGCCGGCGGGCCGTCGGGGTGTCCGGACCCCAATAGGAAGCGATAAAGGCGTCGAGTCCGGCGTACCGGGCTTGTGCGACATGGTTCGCCACTACGTCCGGGTCGCTGCTGTCGTATTTACCGAGGGTCGGCGCGTACCGAGTCGCCCAATGCTCGCTCTCGGGGTACCAGGGATAGTAGAAGGCCGCCCGCACCGGCCAGCCGACTTCGGCAGGAACAGACGGACGTCCGAGCCCGGGTTGCC
>DASUYM010000074.1:0-3758 GCA_036377435.1 Propionibacteriaceae bacterium | reverse complement strand
AAGGGCTTAGTGGCTTGCGAGCTTCGGTCAGTCCGAGCGTGATCACGTCGGCGCTCTCGGCAAGCGTGATCGCCGGATGAGTCAGGATCTCTCGCTGCCGATCGTTGTCCAAGATCACCGAACTCGCGTCGGCCAGGGCGGCAATGGCGCCTAGCGTCAGCAAATCGGGATCACCAGGTCCGGTGCCGACAAAGATCACTCGACCTTTGGCAATCGGCGCGGTCGGAGTGGCTGAGGTGGAGGTCCGGGGCCTACGAGCCGAGGATGTGCTCACTGACTTCTCTCGCGTTCTGTTGTTCAGCTCAGCCGCCTCTTGGCGGCCTGAGGCTGAGGTTGCTCAAACGTTTCCTCCCGCAACTGCGCCAGGACCTCACCAGCGTGGGCGACCCCGAACTGCTCCGGATCATCCGACGATCCGTGCGCCTCCAGCCGTAGGACCGAGCCTGCTTTGGTGGGTTCTGACAAGTTGCTCAGTAACGTTCTCCCAATTACGGCCGTCAGAGTCAAATCGAGACTTGTACCACGGACTGCCGTGACCACGGCATGGGCCCCCACTGGTGCGGTACACCCGGCCTCCAGTGCTCCGAGAAAACCCCGCTCCACAAGGGATTCTGCTCGCGCAACGAGGTTGTCAAGAACTGCCAGCCGCTCCCGCAGCTCAATGCTGAGAGAACGATGAATTTCTAGCGCGAGGGCACCTTGTCCGGGTGCTGGAAGCATCACCTGATGATCAAGAATCTGTGCTGGGAGCTGCTTGACGAGGATGTCGTCGGGGGCCGCCTCCATCTCGGGTAACAGGCTGAGCCTGCGCAACCCGGCGGCGGCCAAGATCACCGCGTCGACCTTCCCCTCACGTGCCCGCTCGATCCGGGTCTCGACATTCCCCCGAATCGGCACGACGTCCAGCCGGAGATCGCGGCTAGCGGCCCAGTCAAGGATTTGCATCGCACGTCGCGGAGCTCCGGTACCGACCCGGGCGCCATCGGATAGATCATCGAGTCGCCGCCCCACCAGTACGTCGCGGGTGTCCTCGCGCGCTGGAATCGCGACGATCTCCAGATCCTCTGCGGGCGTGGTCGGCAGGTCCTTGAGTGAGTGCACTGCGACATCGATCTCACCTCGGCGCAGGGCATCGCGTACCGCGCCGACAAAGACCCCGGTGCCCCCGATCTCGGTGAGCTGCCGCCGATCTAGGTCACCGGCTGTCGTAATGCCCACGAAGGTGGTGCCGATGCCACCACCTCCCAGGGCGGTTGCGACCTGGGTGGCCTGCGCGCGGGCAAGCGCCGACGTACGCGCACCTAGCCTGATCGGCCGGGTCAAGCGGTCTTCCTGCATCAGGGCCGACCGTGCATGAGGGTCCGAGCTTCTGCAGACACGCGGTCGTTTCTCCGCATATGGCCACGAATGTGCTCGAGATCGGCCGATACGGCACTCATGTCTGGCCTTGTGCGGAGAAACGTACAACTTCGGCGGGACAAGACACTACGGGCCGACCTCTGGTGACATCACTGCGGCGACGGTCTGTGGATCGAGGCGGAAGAGCTCGCGCAAGGCGGCCGCATAGTCGACAGCGTCCGGCTCGGCCGACAGCTCCTGCACTCGTACGGTCGGGGCGTGCAGCAGCTTGTCGACGATACGTCGCATGCTGCGCTGGATCTGATCACGTTCATGATCATCAAGATGCGGCAGCCGGGCGTCCAACCGGCGCAGTTCACTGGCCACCACCTCGGAGGCCATGGAACGCAGCGCGACGACCGTCGGAGCTACCTGGGCCGCGCGGCGCACACCAAGGAAGTCCGCAACCTCGTCCAGAACCAGGGCGCGGGCGTCTTCGACTTCCTGGGCACTGGCAGCATCTGGTTGGTCGGTGACGAGGCGATCCAGGTTCACCAGGCAAACACCGTGTTCGACGACCTCTGGTGCTACGTCGGCGGGAAGCGCGAGATCAACGACTCCGCGCACCGGCGTACCCGCCAGGTCCTCCACACCAATAGTGAACGTCCGTGCTCCTGTGCAGGTCACCAGGACATCGGTCTCCGAGAGCGCTTGGGCGAGATCTGAGAGCGCGACTGCCTTGCCGCCGACCGCTTCGGCCAGCCGCTCGGCACGGGACAACGTTCGGTTGGCGCAGGTGACGGATGCGCCGGCCGCCGCGGCAGTCCTCGCGGCCAGCCCGGCCATCGCGCCAGCTCCGACGACGAGCACCCGCCGGTCGTCGAGCACACCGATCTCGCTGGTCAGGAGCTGGTACGCGGCGCTCACCAGTGAACGACCGGCTGAGCCAATCCCGGTCTCGGTGTGCACCCGCTTGCCGACCCGGATGGCCTGCTGAAACAAAGAGTTGAGTACCGTGCCAACAGTCTCGTGGGACTGGGCAAGGGTCAGGGCGCCCTTCACTTGCCCAAGAATCTGGCTCTCACCGATCACAAGCGAGTCAAGACCGGACGCCACCGAGAATGCATGGGCGACCGCACCCTCGTCGAAGAACACCGCGCACAATGACCGCAGCTCGCTACCGCGAAGGCCGGCGACATCGGCGAGAACCTGGGTCGCGTCATCCAAGGCCCCGTGAAACCGGGCGACGGACGCATAGAGCTCGGTTCGGTTGCACGTGGACAATACGACGGCCTCGTCGATGTGCTCCGATCCGACAAGCTGTTCAGCGAGTTTGGCCGAAGCGGGGGAATCCAGCGCGAGCTGGCCCAAGTGGGAGACCGATGTCGACTTGTGCGAGACGCTGACCACCAGAATGCTCATGAACTCGTCCCTCTGCTCTTAGCCAAGACCTGGCTGCTGCCGTCGGTCTTGCGTTGCTCGTGATAGGCGAGGATCTGCAGTTCCTGGCCCAAGTCGACTTTACGGACGTTGACGCCCTCGGGCACCACCAGCACCGTCGGTGCAAAATTGAGGATGCTGGTGACGCCCAGATACACCAGCCTGTCGGCAACGGCCTGTGCGGCCTCAGCTGGAGTCGCAATGACAGCAATCACCGCGCCGGTGCTTGAGACCACGTCCTCGAGCTCGATCAGGTCAGAGATCGCCAGGCCATGAATCCGCTTCCCAACCAGATCCGGCGAAGTATCGATCAAGCCGACGACACGAAACCCGTGGGAGTAAAAACCCGAGTATTTGGCCAGCGCTGTGCCGAGGTTGCCGAGGCCCACAATGATCACTGGCCAGTCGTGAGCAGAGCCGACGGCGCGACCGATCTGGAGCCGCAGATACTCAACGCCGTAACCAACCCCGCGGGTGCCATACGAGCCCAGATAGGAGAGATCCTTGCGGAGCTGAGCTGAGTTCACACCGGCGGCCTCCGCAAGCGCACCGCTACTGATGGTGTCGATCTGCTGCTCGGCCAGCTGGTTGAGTGCTCGAAGGTAGACAGGCAGCCGGGCAACGGTCGCATCCGGGATTCCCTTGAGCGTGGCGACCGTTCGCCAATGTTGGCCTGCCGCCGCCTGCGGCGGAGGGTCGGTTGGGAAGGTATGCGACACACCACTCCTGAATCGGCGCTCGGATCTGGTCCAAACAGCGCCACTCTAAGACGTTTGTGAATGGCTGCACAATTTGTTCAGCTGCTCGCGCATCGCGCTGTGGACCCGCCGCCGTCGTCGTCGCTCGCAGAGCAAGAACGTCTCCGCTCCCTCCTCCTCCCTGCGCCGGCGCGCGATTCCCGACGCTCGCAGCAGGGTTCTTCAGCTGCTCGCGCATCGCGCTGTGGACCCGCCGCCGTCGTCGTCGCTCGCAGAGCACAA
>DASUYM010000073.1:0-19876 GCA_036377435.1 Propionibacteriaceae bacterium | reverse complement strand
CCCGGGATCGGGTCGGTAAGTGGCGACCTCGTCAGTCAGCCCGTCGGTGAGATCGATCACCAGCTCGCGTACCCGCCCGAAGGCATCCACCAGAATCTGCTTCGCATGATCAGTCATGTCCCGAACGCTAGTGGCAGACTTACGTGGATCTGCTCGCGCATCGCGCTGTGTCTTGTTGCTCGCCGCCGCTCGCGGCGATGTTCGCTGGGTTGCCGCCGTCTTCGTCGGAGCTGACGGAACGGAAAAGCATGTTTCCGCCATCTCCTCCTGCAGATCGGCCGCGCGAACATCGAGAATCCGCCGCAGTGCGGATCAGGACAGGTGGAGCGGCTGGGGATCCCTCTTTTGATGATCATCCGCGCCCACCGGCTGCTGACCGCCAGCCTGGGTCGACTGGGCCGTTCCTGGCCGCTGCAGCCGGATGATCACCGACTTGGAGGTCGGGGTATTGCTCCCGACCGCTGTTGAATCTAGCGGGACCAGCGGGTTGGTCTCGGGATAGTACGCCGCCGCCGTACCGCGCGGGGTCTGATATGCCACGATCCGGAAGGCCTGGACTCGGCGGACGTGATCATCGCTATGCCAGTGGGTCACCAGATCGACGATGTCGCCATCGTGAAAGCCGAGCTCCTCGATGTCGCGCGGGTTGACAAACACCACCCGTCGACCACCCTCGATGCCGCGGTAGCGATCGCTGAACCCGTAGATCGTCGTATTGAACTGGTCATGACTGCGCACGGTCTGCAAGATCAAATGACGAGGTGGCACTTGCAGTGCCTCAATCGTCGACACCGTGAACTCCGCGCGTCCGGACTTGGTGTGGAAAGTACGTGTGTCTCGCGGCGGATGTGGCATCACGAAACCGCCAGGCCGAGAGACGTTCACCTCATAGCTCTTGCAGCCGGGCACCACACGTGCGATGTACCAGCGGATCCGGCGGTAGTCGTCACGCATGCCGCGCCAGTCAATGCTGTAGCGATCACCCAACGTCGCGTCGGCGAGTGCGTTGACGATCGCCACTTCTGACCGCAGATGCGGACTGGCTGGGGGCAGCGGTCCGCGTGAGGCGTGCACCGAGCACGTCGAGTCCTCCACCGAGACGAATTGCGGGCCGCTAGCCTGCATGTCGATCTCGGTACGCCCCAGGGTCGGCAAGATCAACGCCGTCGTGCCGCAGACCAGGTGCGACCTATTGATCTTGGTCGAGATGTGCACTGTGAGCTGCGCCCGACGGAGCGCTGCGGCGGTGACGTCAGTGTCTGGGGCTGCCTGCACGAAGTTCCCACCGAGCCCGATGAAGATCTTGGCCTGTCCGTCGCGCAGCGCGCGGATGGCGT
The DNA here is from genome assembly GCA_036377435.1 of Propionibacteriaceae bacterium. GTDB lineage: Bacteria > Actinomycetota > Actinomycetes > Propionibacteriales > Propionibacteriaceae > Microlunatus. The sequence continues at coordinate 18,539 of DASUYM010000073.1, read as the reverse complement.
CCACGGTGTCATAGCCGTCCTCTCGCGGCGGCTGGAAACCGAACTCGGCCTGCAGCCGGTCGAGAAAGTGAGTCGGCGGGCTCTCGCAGATGCCCATGGTGCGATCACCTTGCACGTTGGAGTGGCCACGTACCGGCAGCAATCCGGCACCTGGCTTGCCGATGTTGCCCTGAGCTAGCGCTAGGTTCACGATCTCGGAGATTGTGGCTACCGCATTGTGATGCTGGGTTAGCCCCATGGCCCAACAGAACACCGTCCGATCGGAGTCGCGGAGCAGTCGAGCCGCCTCCGTGATCTGCTCGCGGGACAAGCCGGTGGTGGCCACCACAAAATCCCAATCAATGGCAGAAACGTGAGCCTGCCAACTCTCGAAACTCCGCGTATATCGCGAGATGAACTCATGATCAAGAGCGTCCCACTCCACCAGCAGGGCGCCCCATGCCTGGAAGAGTGCTAGATCGCCATTGATCCTGATCGGCAGGTGCAGGTCCGCAAGATCGGTGCCTCGTCCGACTAGCCCACGCGCCTTCTGTGGATTGCGAAAGTTGATCAATCCGGCCTCGCGTAGCGGATTGATGGCAATGATTTTGGCGCCCCGTCGCTTAGCGTTCTCCAGCGCGGACAGCATGCGTGGGTGGTTGGTCCCAGGATTCTGCCCGGCCAAGATCAACAGCCGTGCATTGTGGACGTCGTCCAGAGTGACGCTCGCCTTGCCAATGCCAATGGTTTCCGCTAGCGCGACGCTCGTCGACTCGTGGCACATGTTGGAGCAGTCAGGCAGGTTGTTGGTGCCGTACGCCCGGACGAAAAGCTGGTAGCAAAATGCCGCCTCGTTGGAGGTACGGCCCGAGGTGTAGAAGATCGCTTCGTTCGGACTCGCCAGTGTATTGAGCTGATCCGCGATCAGCCGGAACGCTGCGTCCCACTCGATCGGTTCGTAGTGGGTCGCTCCCGGCTTCTTGATCATGGGATGGGTGATCCGGCCCTGCTGCCCCAGCCAGTGCTCGTCGTGCCCGTCCATCTCGGCGATGCTGTGGCGGGCGAAGAACTCCGGCGTCGCCCGTGCCGTTGTGGCTTCTTCTGCGACGGCTTTAGCGCCGTTCTCGCAGAACTCGGCCGTGTGCCGATGACCGGGATCGGGATCGGGCCAGGCACAGCTCATGCAGTCGAAGCCTTCGGCCTGATTGAGCTTGAGCAGCGTACGCGCGGAGCGCCTCGGCCCCATCTTCTGTACGGATCGTTTCAGCGCCACAGCTACGCCAGGAATGCCAGCAGCATGGTCGGCCGGATCGGATATGCCGATCTTGGCTTCGTCGTCTCGCGCCGATCTGCTGCGCATTTGCTCCCTCCATCGCTGTGGCGCCGCCTCAGCCAATCTAGCCGTTCGATAACGGCTGCGTTTTGCAGCTGCTCGCGCATCACGCTTTGGGAATCCGCCGTCGTCGTCGTCGCTCGCAGAGGAAAGAACGCCTCCGCTCGCTACTCCTCCGTGCGGCGGCGCGCGATTTCCGACGCTCGCAGCTTGGTTTGGTTACCGGCGAGTAGCATAATGGAAGTTACTGAGAAGTAACTTGATGGCAGAAGGTGCCGGATGAGTCATTACAAGTCCAATGTCCGGGATATCGAGTTCAACCTCTTCGAGGTGCTTGGGCGGGAAGAGATCTTAGGCGCCGATCCGTACGCCGACCTCGACCGGGAGACGGTTTCGGCAATCCTCGCTGAAGTCGATCACCTCGCCACGACGAAGCTCGCCGAATCTTTTGCCGATGGCGATGGCGCCTTGCCAATCTTCGATCCCAACACTCATTCGGTGACGATGCCCGAGGACATCAGGAAGTCCTTCCGCGCACTCAGGGACTCCGGGACGTGGCAACTCGAGTTGCCGGCCGAGCTCGGCGGTCAGGCCACTCCACCATCGGTTCAGTGGGCGGTCCACGAACTGAACATCGGCGCGAATCCGTCGGTATCGCTCTACTCGGCCGGCCCCAAGTTTGCGTACATGTTGTGGGCAGTGGGCAATGAGCGTGATCGGCGCATCGCCAAGATCATGATCGAGCGACAGTGGGGCGCCACGATGGTGTTGACCGAGCCGGATGCGGGCTCCGATGTCGGCGCTGGGCGTACCCGGGCAGTTCCCCAACCCGATGGCACATGGCACATCGAGGGTGTCAAGCGCTTCATCACTTCGGCCGAGCATGACTTGACCGAGAACATCATCCATCTGGTACTGGCCCGACCGCAGGGCGTCGAGGGTGCCGGTGGACCGGGCAGCAAGGGCTTGTCTCTGTTCATCGTGCCCAAGTTCCACTTTGATCTTGAGACCCGTGAGCTGACCGGCGAGCGCAATGGTGTCTTCGCTACCAACCTCGAGAAGAAGATGGGCATCAAGGCCTCTACTACCTGCGAGCTGACCTTCGGCGCCGCCGGCGTTCCCGCAAAGGGCTGGCTGCTGGGCGAGGTGCACGACGGCATCGCGCAGATGTTCCGCGTGATCGAACACGCCCGGATGCTGGTAGGCACCAAGGCGATCGCCACCCTGTCCACCGGCTATCTCAATGCCTTGGAATACGCCAAGACTCGAGTTCAGGGGCCTGACCTCGCCCAGGCGGCCGACAAGACCGTACCGCGGGTGACGATCACCCACCATCCTGATGTGCGGCGCTCGCTGATGACGCAGAAATCCTTCACCGAAGGGTTGCGGGCCCTGCTGCTCTATGCCGCGACCATCCAGGACCGTAACGCCATCGCGCGGGCACACGGCACCACCGACGGTGCGGCTGAGCGGCTGAACGATCTTCTCCTGCCGATTGTCAAGGGTTACGGCTCGGAACGCTCCTGGGTGCTGCTCGGAACGGAATCGCTGCAGATTTTCGGCGGCTCCGGTTTCCTTGCTGACTATCCGATCGAGCAATACGTTCGCGATGCCAAGATCGACACCCTTTACGAGGGCACGACCGCCATCCAGGGCCAGGATCTGTTCTTCCGCAAGATCGTCAAGGATCAGGGTCGCGCCCTTGGTGATCTTTCGACACAGATCAGCCAATGGATTGCCGCCGAGGGCGGGAATGGTCAGCTCAAAGAGGAACGCGCCTTGCTGCAGCAGGCCATGGACGATGTCGGCGCGATCGTTGTGACCATGATCAATGATCTTCGTGCATCGGCGCCGGGCGCACCCCGGAGCAACTCGCGCAACGTCTACAAGGTAGGCCTGAACACCACGCGGTTGTTGATGGCGCTCGGTGACGTGATCTGTGCCTGGCTGCTGCTCCGGGGTGCGGAGATAGCACTCGAGAGGCTCAATGAGGAGCTCCCGCCTGACGAGAAGTCCTTCTACGAGGGCAAGGTCGCCTCGGGCCGCTGGTTTGCGCGTACGGTGCTGCCTAAGCTGGCTGCCGAGCGCGTCATCGCCGAGGCTACAGATCTCGCCCTGATGGATCTCCCTGAGGCCGCCTTCTAACGACCCCCGCCCTATCCCTGACGCGCCGTGTCGGCAAACTGGGTTAACCCAGATACCCGCCGCCTCACATAGGTTGCTACGTATGCAGAGCGCAAGGAAACTGGGTTAACCCAGATTTCCTCGAAGGGCGCAAACACGTGGGCGCCTGCTAGCGGCTTGATGCACAAGGGGAGACGATTGGCGCATGACTCAACCCACAAGCTCGGAGCCGTCACGCATCGTCATCATCGGAGCCTCCCTGGCAGGAGCCTCGGCCGCTATCGCGCTTCGAGATCAGGGGTACGAAGGCGAGCTGACGCTGATCGGTGAAGAGAGTCAGCTCCCGTACGAGCGACCGCCGCTGTCCAAGGCCGTGCTCCAGGGGGCAGCTGATGAGCCGGACTGGGTCGCCGACGAGGCAACTTACGCCGACAAGGCTATTGACCTTCGGCTTGGGACGACGGCGACCCGGATCGACCGGAGTCGAAAGGTCGTGGTCGCCAGCCGCACCGAGTATGCATACGACAAGCTGCTGATCGCGACCGGCTCGGCGCCGCGGCGGCTGGACGTACACGGTTCCGAGTTGGACGGTCTGCTGACACTGCGAACCCTCGAGGAGTCTCTCGCGTTACGTGAGCGGTTCACAGAGGGCGCCACCATCGTGATCGTTGGAGCCGGCTGGATCGGCTGTGAGGCCGCTGCCGCGGCGCGGCAGCGGGGTGCCCAGGTGACCGTAGTCGAACCCCGGTCACAGCCGCTCCTCGCTGTCGTCGGTGAGCAGATCGGGGCGACATTCGCCGCACTTCATCGTGATCATGGTGTCGACCTGCGGTTAGGTGTCGGGGTGAAGGGTTTCGTGGGAGATGGCACGGCCTCGTCGGTCCTGATCAAGGGGGGTCATTCCATACCGGCGGACACGATATTGATCGGCGTCGGCGCTGCACCGAACATCGCCCTCGCCGACGCCGCTGGCCTCACCCTTGCCGATGGCGGAATCGCAGTCGACGCGACCCTGCGGAGTTCCGATCCCGACATCTACGCCGCCGGCGATGTGGCGGCCCATGATCATCCGAAGTATCGGCACCGGGTACGGGTGGAGCACTGGGCCAATGCCAAGGATCAGGGGTTGCATGTGGCGGGCAACCTGCTGGGAGCCGAAGCTCCGTACGTGTTGCGACCGTTCTTCTTCTCCGACCAGTACGACCTCGGCTGTGAGTACCGCGGGCTCGCCGATCCCGCGAAAGACCGGCTCGTGGTGCGGGGGGATTTGGCGTCCCGGGAGTTCACCGCGTTCTGGCTCCGGGACGGGGCCGTGGCAGCTGCGATGAATGTGAATCAGTGGGACGACGGCGACGCCCTTCAAGAGCTCGTCGACTCCGGCCGCCGGGTCACCGACAAAGAGCTCGTCGCAACCTGACTCCTTCTCTAACTGCGAGTGAGGGCGTTAGAAGAGGATGGCGAGGGCTGGGTCGGTGAGAATTGCGGCCACATCAGCGAGGAAGGTCGAGCCCTGAGCGCCGTCAGCGAGCCGATGGTCGAAAGAGACCGACAGAGTGGTGACCCAACGCGGTTCGATCCGCTCGTCAGCTCCGTCGCCGACCACCCACGGCCGTCGGACTATCTGGCCGATGCACAAAATGCCCGACTCCCCCGGGTTGAGAATCGGGCTTCCCGCGTCGACACCAAACACGCCGATGTTGGTGATCGTGAACGTGCCGCCGGCGGTGTCCGCGGGCTGAGTCTTGCCCTCGCGCGCCGTTGCCACCACCTCGGTGAGTGCAGCCCCCAGCTCGGCGAGGCTGAGCGACTCGGCGCCCTTGATGTTGGGAACGATGAGCCCGCGCGGGGTCGCGGCGGCGATCCCGAGATTGATCGAACTCTTGAGCACGATCTGCTGAGCCGGCTCGTCCCAGAACGAGTTGAGTTCTGGCGTACGCCCCAGCGCGAGGCACACTGCCTTGGCGGCGATCAAGAGGGGGGACACCCGAAGATCAGCAAACTCGCGCCGAGCCTTGAGCCGCTCCACCAGCCGTATCGTCGCGCTCACGTCGCAGTCCAGAAATACCGAAACGTGCGGCGCAGTGAACGCCGATCTCACCATCGCGTCCGCCGTGGATTTGCGTACACCCTTGATCGGGATCCGCACGTCCTCACGGGCCGCTCGAGCCCCCACCCGAGGAGTGCTGATCTCTTCGGCGGGCTCGGCTTGCTTGGGCGCCGCCGTCACATCTTCGCGGGTGATCACACCACCCGGCCCGCTGCCAACCAGGCCTGCAAGATCAACACCGAGATCCTTGGCCAGCTTGCGCACCGGTGGCTTGGCAAGTACCGCGCCACCGGATGGGGTTGGCGCGGGCGCCGTCTCACCCGGCCCGGGGAGCGGGGCACCAGTTGGCGCATCCTGCTCGGCCTGTAAAGGCTCACGGTCATCGGCGCGACGTGATACCGGAGCACGAGTGGAGAAGGTGTCCGCAACCTGGTCGTGCGCCTCCACGGGTCCCTCCCCCGCTCCGCGCCGTGGGCGACGCTTGGCTGACCCGGTCCGCGGTCCGTAACCGACCAGATTCGGCACCTGAGCTTCCCCGCCGCCGTCGGTCTCCGCGGGTGATGGCTCGTCCACGCCATCGTCGATCGAGATGATCGGTGTACCCACATCGACCGTCTCACCCTCGTTCACCAGCAGCTCGGTCACGGTACCGGCATACGGTGTCGGCAGCTCGACCAACGACTTGCTTGTCTCGACCTCGACCAGGATGTCGTTGATCTTGACCTGATCACCGACCGCAACCCGCCAGGTGACAATGTCTGCCTCGACCAGTCCCTCGCCCGGGTCCGGCAGCCGGAATGTCTGCAACGCCATGCGAGCCCTTCCGCTCAGTAGGCCAGCGAGCGATCGACCATATCGAGCACTCGATCAAGATCAGGAAGATACTCCTCCTCGACGCGGCTCGGTGGATACGGAATGTCAAAACCAGCGACTCGCAGCACCGGCGCCTCTAGGGAGTAAAAGCACTGCTCGGTGATTCGCGCTGCAAGCTCAGCGCCCAGCCCGAGATTCAGCTGTGCCTCGTGGACCGTGATCACTCGGCCGGTCTTCTGTACCGACTCGTCCACCAACGCCATGTCTAGCGGCGAAAGTGTACGGAGGTCGATCACTTCAAGATCATGGCCTTCCTCGCTGGCCGCCTCGGCCGCGTCCAGACACGTCTTGACCATAGGCCCGTACGCGATCAAGGTGACGTCGGTTCCAGGTCGTACCACTCGCGCGGAATGCAATGGCGCCGGAGTCGCTGACTCGTCAACCTCGGCCCGCTCGTGATAGCGGCGCTTGGGTTCGAAGAAGATGATCGGGTCGTCCGAGGCAACAGCCTGCTGGATCATCCAATACGCGTCGCCGGGGTTGGCGCATGTCACAACTTTCAGTCCGGCGGTGTGGCAGAAGTAGGCCTCGGGGGATTCGCTGTGATGCTCGACGGCTCCGATGCCTCCGCCGTAGGGGATCCTGATCACGATCGGCATCCGCAGCAACCCTCGGGACCGGTAATGCAGCCGCGCGGCCTGGCTGACGATCTGATCGAACGCCGGGTAGACGAACCCGTCGAACTGGATCTCGCACACCGGGCGGTAGCCGCGTAGCGCCATTCCCACAGCGGTGCCGACGATGCCGGATTCCGCGAGCGGCGAATCGATCACTCGGTGCTCGCCGAAGTCCTTCTGAAGGCCCTCGGTAACCCGGAAGACACCACCGAGCTTGCCGACGTCCTCACCGGCGACCACCACCTTGGGATCGGCTTCGAGCGCTCTGCGAAGGCCGGCATTGAGGGCCTTCGCCATGGTCAACATGGTCATCAGACGCCTCCGCCGTATGCCGGCTCCGCATGTCGAAGCCCTTCGGCAGACTCAGCCCCCTCAAAGGTTGCCAGGTACTCGGCGAAGTTAGCCTTCTGCTCAACCAGATATGGGGTCTGCTCGGCGTACACATAGTCAAAGCAGTCAAGGATCCGGGGGTCGGGGAGGGCGAGGCAGCGGGCTCGGAGGTCGGCGGCATAGTCGGAAGCTTCGGCCTCCACGTCGGCGAAGAAGGCCTCATCGCCGCTGCCGCTTCGAGTCAGGTATGCCCTGACCCGCTCAATCGGATCCTTCAACCGCCAGTGCTCAAGCTCGTCAGCGAGTCGATACTTCGTCGGATCGTCGGAGGTGGTGTGGGCGCCCATGCGGTAGGTGTAGGCCTCGATCAAGGACGGACCGCTGCCCGTGCGCGCACGATCGAGGGCCGCCGTGGTGGCCGCGTATACCGCGAGCACATCGTTGCCGTCGACGCGTACGCCGGGGAAACCGAAGCCACAAGCCCTGCGATACAAGGGAATTCGAGACTGCCGCTCGATCGGCTCGGAGATCGCCCACTGATTGTTCTGGCAGAAGAAGACAATGGGCGCGTTGTAGGAACTGGCGAAGATGAAAGCCTCGTTGACATCGCCCTGGCTGGTAGCGCCGTCCCCGAAGTAACCCACCACTGCCATGTCGCGGTCGGGATCGCCGGTGCCGACCAGGCCATCGCGTTCCACCGCCATCGCATAGCCCGTGGCATGCAAGGTCTGCGCCCCGATGACGACTGTGTAGAGGTGAAAACGGCTCTTCTCAGAGTCCCAGCCACCAAGATCAACCCCGCGGAACAGGGCTAGCAGGTGTAGCGGGTCGACACCCAGGCACCACGCAACGCCGTGCTCTCGATAGGTCGGGAAGACAAAGTCGTGCTTGCCGAGCGCGCGTCCCGAGCCGACCTGGGCCGCCTCCTGGCCTAGACACGAAGCCCACAATCCGAGTTCGCCCTGGCGCTGCAGGGCGGTCGCCTCGGAGTCGACCCGGCGGGTCAACACCATGTCGTGGTAGAAGCTCTTAATCTGATCGTCGTCGCCGCTGAAGGAGTATTCGGGATGTTCCAGCCGCTCACCCTCCGGTGTAAGCAGCTGGACCAGCTCGACCTCTCCGCTCGCACCGCTGGCGTCGCTCATTGGTGCATCCTCTCGTTACCGGATGCGGTGGTTCCGCATCTCATCGGTCCCGGTGCGGGATCGCCGCGCTGGGTGGTACCACCACCCTCCGGGGCGTTGGTTTCGCTCCGGCTCGCTACGTCTAGCGAGCGGATTTGGACTGGCACGGCGGCTCCTTGTGGGTGCACCGGGCCAGCCGCACCCCAACGTACCGCCTCGTTTCAGAGGCAGGAAAACAACTTGTATGTCCTACCTCTTGGCGACTCTGAAGGGCCGCTGGGCATAGTGCTTCTGTGCGCTGAGCGTGTCCGAAGCGTAGGACCGGCGCCCTTCGACATGCTCAGGGCGCGCAGAGTGCCACGGGATTCCCGCAAAACCTCACTCCAGCCGTTCACTATCGGTACGAGACGCCTGGTGAATGCGCGGCTAGCGTGAGCTTTTGAGGGATTGCTGGAAGCGCAGGATGCGGATCACGGCTGCTCCCACGGCCTCCGGGCCGGCGGCGAGGGAGACGCGGACGGCGGTGCCACCGTCTCGTTGGTCGAAGTCGGTGCCCGGGGTAAGCGCCACACCGTGTTGCTCCAGCAGCGCCTCGCACCAAGACTCCGAGTCGGGGTGCGGGCCGAGCTGGCCACCGATGCCCGCGTACACATAGAAGGCACCATCGGCAGGTGCGACATCCGTCCAGCCAAGATCATCGAGGGCCGCTAGCACAATCGCCCGGGCGTCGGCAAAGGCTGCCACCGCAGCGTCGGCTTCCCGGTAGGACTCCTCGGTGAAGGCGGCGATCGCCGCGTGCTGGGCTGGTACCGGCGGGCACAGAGTGAAGTTTCCGGCCAGCGCGTCGAAGCAGGTCACCAAGTCAGCCGGAACCAAGCTCCATCCGAGCCGCCAGCCCGTCATTCCCCAGTACTTGGAGAACGAGGAAATCACGATTGCCTCGCGATCATGCTCCCAGGCGGAGCTGGCTGCCACCGTGCGGTCGGTGATTCCGTGGTAGATCTCGTCGCTCACCAGCCGGACTTCATGATCACGACACCAGGTTGCGAGTTTGGCAAGATGATTGCGAGCGATCATTGTCCCAGTGGGATTGGCTGGAGAGGCGACGACCAATCCCGCCAGGGGTGCGGCCGCGTGTGCCTGCTCCAGCATCTCCATGGACGGCTGGAAGCGTTCCACTGGGCCGCAGGCCAGCTCAAGCACCTGACATCCCAGCGAGGCCAGAATGTTCCGGTACGCCGGGTAGCCCGGCCGGGTCAACGCCACCCGATCACCATGATCGAAAGCGGCCAGGAACGCCAGCAAGAAGGCGCCGGAGGAACCTGTGGTCAACGCGATTTGATCCTCGTCGATGTCCAGTGAGTACCAGCGCCGGTAGTGCGCCGCGATCTGGCATCGCAGCGGTCTGATCCCGAAGGTTTCCGTATAGCCCAGCGGCGTACGGTCAATCATCAGCTCCGCGGCCCGACGCCGGACGTCCGCCGGCGCACCTTGAGACGGCTCGCCGGCACAGAGCGAGATGACCTCCCGGCCCTGGGCACGTAGCTGTGCCACACGGTTGAGGATGCTCATCACCGCGAACGGTGGGACAGCAGCGCGACGCGACGGCTTCATGCGCTCTGCAGACGTTTGCGTGCGCGGTATGCGGCAACATTGGTCCGGTTACCGCAGTTTCCGGTGTCGCAGTAGCGCTTCGAGGAGTTCTTGGAAAGATCGACCACCACATCCTCGCAGTCGTCGGCGGCACAGATCCGCAGCCGGCCCAGCGCGTCGGCCCGGATCAGATCGAGAAAGGCCATCGCCGCCTCGGCCGCAATACGGTCGGCCAGCGGGGCGTCTGGGCGGGTGACGTGCAGGTGCCAGTCCCACTCGTCGTGCCGGGTCAAGTAGGGCCGCGCGTCGGCCTCGTCAAGGATCTCGTTGACCAGAGCCGCTGCCTCGTCGCGGTCCGCGACTGTCCAGAACTTGCGCAGTCGAGCGCGCAGGGCGCGTACGGAGTCCAGCTCATCTTGCGTCCGGCGAATAACACCTGAGTAGGGATTATGAGCCAGGAAGTCGTCGAGATCAGCGACTGTGACCAGCGTGTCACCCTCGAGCCCCACCGTGTTGACCAGAGCCGCGGTCTCGGCGAGAGAGACCTCAGTGTCATGACTAAAAAGCACCTTGACTCCTGACATCTTATGCTTTAGTGTCATTAGTGTACTCGATTTTGGTCATGACGTAAGAACCATGGCGATCGGACCCGAAGGGAGGCTGGACGATGACCACCGTAGCCTCGGAAGCGACCCGGACGATCGCCGCTCGGAACTATGCCGGTGGGCTGGCACTGGCGCTGGTCTCGGCGTCATCCTTCGGACTCTCTGGCTCCCTTGCCCGCTCGCTGTTGGATCTGGGCTGGTCGCCCTCGGCTGTAGTAGCGACCCGCGTCGGAGGCGCATTTCTGATCCTTTTCCTGCCAGCCCTGCTGCTTGTCCGACGGATCGGACTGCCGACCGGCCGGCAGTCCGTCCGGATGCTGGCTTACGGCGTTGTGGCGATCGCTCTCGCCCAACTCTGCTACTTCAGCGCGGTGCAGTACCTCTCGGTTGGCGTCGCCTTGCTGCTGGAGTACCTGGCGCCGGTCATCTTGATCGCCTGGCACTGGGCGCGAACCCAACGCCGGCCCGCGTGGCCTGTGCTTGCGGGCGCCGGCTTGTCGATCGTCGGCCTGGCCTTCGTCCTCGACCTTCGGACTGGGCTCACCCTCAATCCGGTCGGTGTCGTCTGGGGTCTGGGTGCCGCCCTGTGTCTCAGCGCATACTTCCTCCTCAGCGAGGACAACGGAACTGGTGCGCCAATACACCCGCTGCTGTTGACGACAGCCGGGACTGGCATCGGTGCGGTCATCTTGCTGGCTGCCTCGGCTGCCGGCATCCTTCCGCTGACTGCACAGACCGGGGTCACGGTCCTGGCGGACCGGTCCGTCGGTTGGTGGCTCCCAGTCTTGTTGTTGATCTTGGTCAGCGCAGTGCTCGCGTACCCGAGTGGCATCGTTGCGGTGCGCCGACTGGGCAGTTCGCTGGCGTCATTCGTGTCGCTGACCGAGGTGATCTTCGCGGTGGTCATTGCTTTCGTGCTGCTCGGACAGCGTCCCGGGCCGATGCAGCTGCTGGGCGGCGTGTTGATCTTGGTCGGGATCGCGCTGGTGCAGCGGCCAGTTAGGTCGAAGGCCTGATCTTCATCACGGTCTGCCGAAGTCGGTGACCAACCAGACCTTGCCGTGCACGGAGTCGTTGATCACGTCAATGCCGACGTCGACGTATGTTTTGCTCAAGATGTTGCGGCGATGGCCGTCGTCAGGTGGCTTCTCGTTGTACATCGCCTTCTGCACGGCGAGAACGCCACCTTGCGAGCGGCTGGAGTTGTAAGCGACGTTTTCAGCGACGGCGCTCCAGCCGTATCCGGCAGCAGAGACCCGTGAACCGAGTGCTGCCTCGCCGTTCAGCTGGTGGCTCAGCCTGTTGGCTTTGGCCATGGCCAAGTTGTGAGCGTGCGCCGCCGAGGCGAGCTTGCTGTTCAGCTTCAAGGGTGGCAGTCCGTGGTTCGCGCGCTCGGCATTGAGTTCAGCGAGCACCGCTTTGGCCCAATCGGAGCGTGTGGCATAGCCCGAGGGGCTGCTGGAGGCCGTCTTGGCGGCCGCCGGCTTGGTGGTCTTGGTTGGCTTCCTGGTTGCGGCCGGCTTGGTGGTGCGGGGTTGCGTCGCGGTCGCTGGCCGCCGCTTAGTAGCCGTTGGCGCAGTACGTGTGCTCTTAGTCGGCGTTGCGGTCGAACGATGTTTCGGGTCGCGATGACACACGGCCGACTTCTCGTGCCGCTGGCACTCAGGCCGGGAGTGCGCGCTGGCCCGTGGCACGCGGATGACGCGACTCGGTGTCACCGTTGGGTACGGCGACGAAGTGGCCGGAACAGCCACAAGTCGCTGATCCTGGTCAGCAGGCGGTCCGGGGTCGCCAACCGAGCCCCCGAATAGGGCAGCTCCAGCAACCGCGGCACTGACGACCACTGCAGCACTCGCCGAGGCGATTCGTAGTCCGGTGCTGGTCACGTTGCCTTCGTCGTGCACGATGACCCCCGAATAGGTCACGATTGGATAACGACGCGTGATAGCCAAACACAATTGGACCGCTTCCAGCAAGCGCCGTCGTCATGTGGACACGCCGTACACTGCGCCGGTGGGCAGCGATGCGGGCGAGTCGAGCGGCGTTCTGATCGCGGGTACGTCCTCCGACGCAGGAAAGTCGCTGGTGGTCACCGGATTATGCCGGGCCCTCGCGCGCCGGGGCATCCCGGTCGCTCCGTTCAAAGCCCAGAACATGTCGAACAACTCCTGTGTATGCGGCGACGGCGCTGAGATCGGTCGTGCGCAATACCTGCAGGCAAAAGCCGCAGGCCTCGCCCCTGAATCGGCCATGAACCCAGTGCTCCTGAAACCTGGCTCCGATCGCCGGGCGCACATCGTGCTGCGAGGCCGCCCCAGCGGCACGTTGGAATCGGGTGAGTACCTGAGCGGGCGCGGCCATCTGGCAGCCGCAGCCTTTGCGGCGTACGACGAGCTCGCGAGTCGCTTCGGATTGATCATCTGCGAAGGCGCCGGATCTCCTGCGGAGATCAACTTGCGGACCGGCGACTACGCAAACCTCGGGCTGGCGCGGGCCAAGAGGCTGCCGGTCGTTGTGGTCGGGGACATTGATCGCGGGGGGGTCTTTGCCTCGCTTTACGGAACCGTGGCGCTGCTCGATGATGATGATCGGCAGTTGATCACGGCCTTCTTGATCAATAAGTTCCGGGGGGATGTCCAGGTGCTGCAACCAGGCCTGGAGGAGCTCACGCGGCGGACCGGCGTGCCGTTCGCGGGCGTGCTGCCATGGCTTCCCGATGTTTGGTTGGACGCGGAGGACACGTTCGAGGTGGCGGCTTGGCGGCGTCAGGGCGCAGCAGCGTGGGGGCTCCGAGTGGCGGTGGTGAGGCTGCCCCGGCTGTCGAACGGCACCGATGTGGAGGCGCTGGCGGCTGAGTCGGGAGTGGACGTGCTCGTCACAACAGACGCGGCTTCAGTTGCTGATGCTGATCTTGTGGTACTGCCGGGCACTCGGTCCACCGTCAGCGATCTGAGCTGGCTGCGTCGGACCGGGCTTGCGCAGACGATCGAAGGTCGGGCACGACGTGGTGCGCCGGTACTCGGGATCTGCGGCGGATACCAGATGCTGGCGCGAGTGATCGATGACTCGGTCGAGTCAGCCAGTGGGCGGGTCGAAGGGCTCGGGCTGCTTCCCACCAAGATCAGATTTGGCGCCGACAAGGTGCTCGGGCGGCCGACCGGCGCGTGGCGTGGGCATGAGGTAGAGGCGTACGAGATCCACCATGGGACGGCCCAGCTCGAGGGTGAGGCCGAACCATTCCTCGACGGCTGGCGGCGAGGTCAGGTGTGGGGGACCATGTGGCACGGAGCGTGGGAAAACGACGGCTTCCGACGCGCCTGGCTGGCCGAGATCGCCGCTGCCGTTGGATCGCCGTGGCGTCCCGATTTTGACGCACCGGCGTATCGGGTGCGACGGGAAATCATGATCAATACGTTGGCGGACGCCGTAGAGCAACATGTCGATCTTGGTCTGCTGCTGGCCGGCACGCGCGTGGCTGGACGGCTGTGACGATTCAAGCACTTGTGATCGGCATTGGGAGCGGAGACCCTGATCATCTGACTCGCGAGGCGGTGGCGGCTCTGAACCGCGTCGACGTGTTCCTGGTGGCCGACAAGGGTGCGGCAAGGCACGACCTCGTCGGTCTGCGCGAGGAGGTCTGCCGGACGCTGATCACCCATGATCACTATCGTTTCGTCGAAGTGCCAGACCCGGAGCGCGGCCCCGATCGGGAGCGCGACGCCGTGGACTATCAGGTTGGCGTGGCCACCTGGCATGATGCCCGAGCTCAGCGGCATGCCGAGGTCATCAACGCCGAGGTTGGCGAAGGGAAGACGATCGGTTTCCTGGTCTGGGGCGATCCGGCCTTCTACGACTCCACGATCCGCATCGTCCAGTCGATCGTTGATCTTGGAGTTGATCTTGACCTGACGGTCATCCCAGGGATCAGCAGTATCCAGCTGCTCGCCGCGCGGCACAAGATCATCCTGAACCGGGTCGGCCAACCCATCCACGTGACGACCGGGCGGCGGCTGCTCGGTGAGTACTCCCCCGCGCTCGGCGACGTGGTGGTCATGCTCGATGGCGAGCTGGCGTGTGGCGGACTAGTCGCTCGGTTCGGTGAGCTGACGATCTACTGGGGTGCCCAGCTGGGCCTGGCAGATGAGGCCCTCATCTCGGGCCGGCTGAGCGAGGTCATCGACGAGATCCGAGCCAAGCGCGCCGCCGTCCGAGCAGCTCGCGGCTGGGTGATGGACACCTATTTACTGCGTCCACTCCATTGACCAACCTGAGTTGATCGAGTTCGGCAACGCTTCGTTGGAGCGATAGGAAGGGTGCGAAAGCGCCGTCAGAAGTCGTAGGGATTTAGGCGCGGGGTTGATGGCGGTTCCGTTTGCCACCAGTCCGCGACAGGAGGACCTCGGCGCCGAGCAGCGGACCTCGGCACACGGGTGCTGCGGTGATCGGTCGCGCCGCAGCAACTCCCTCCCGTTGGCCCGTTTCTCCGCACAAAGCCACGAATGAGGCGAGTACAGCCGAATCGGGCCTGATATGCGACCTTGTGCAGAGAAACGCAACTCCGGGGCACTCGCGCAAGAAGATCAGCGGATCTCGGTAACGGCGTGCGTCCGCTGGAAGTGATCAGAAGCGACAAGGAATCGCCGCGGCTTACGTCGTCTGTGACCACTCGCCGGATGGTGTGGCAGTCGCATAGGACGACGGCCGAGATCGCGGTCGTGGGCTGACACCCGTTGTACGGGACCGGGTGGTTTAGCTGACTCGCCGCCGCCTGGTGGCCGGCCACGAGCGAGGTTAGCGGTGTCTGACGGGCACCAAGGGCGCGGGCGCCTCTCGGCTTCTCCGAATGCTTGACGCGTGCCTGGGGCTGGGATTGACTGGCCGCTAAATGACCACGAATGACGGCCGCCGCGCGGCGCCCAAAGTGGCACCTGAGCGCGACCCGCTAGGGATGATCAACGGCGAGGGTGTGATTACGGGCACTGTGGTGTCCGCTGCAGTCATCGCTGCGGCAGCCGGGCATCTGGAAGAGACGCGGATCGTTCTCGCCATTCTCGGAACCGCGTTCATTTACTGGCTTGCGCACCTCCACGCTCGGACCCTGGGTGACGCCGTCAAACACCACACCCATCCCATAGACGCACTGAAAGAGGCGCTCGCAGAGACGTGGCCCATCCTTGCCGCGGCCCTTGTGCCCGCCGCCATCCTGCTCGTCACCCAACTCGTTGGCGTACAAATCCGTACCGGGGCCTGGATTGCGGTGATCGGCAGCACCGTGTTGTTGACCGTCTACAGCTTCCTGGCGGGCCGTCGCGGTGGACTGGGCCTCGGTGGCAGCCTGCTGAGCGCTGCAATCGGTGCGGCGCTGGGACTCTTAGTCGTCGGACTAAAGGCGAGCCTGCACTGACGTCATCTTGCACGAACCTCCGCAAGCACACGGCGTACGGCGGCAAGGGTCACGTCCACGTCCTCGTTTGTGGTCCGCCAGTTGGAGACCGAGATCCGCAGCACAGCCTGCCCGTGCCAGGTCGACGGTGTCATCCACGCGGTGCCGTCCTGCAGCAGTCGCGCGGCCACCTCACGCGTCACCTCATCGGTACCGAACGACACGCACAGCTGGGTGAAGACCACATCGTTCACGACGCGTACGCCCTCAATCTCGGCGAGCCCCGCAGCGAACCGACGGGCATGCGCACAGAAGCGCTCAACCATCTCGGCGACCCCGCGGCGACCCAGCGACCGCAATGCGGCCCAGACGGTGAAGCCGCGGGCTCGACGAGAGAACTCAGGGACCGTTGAGAACGGGTCCGGCCGTTCGTCCTGGATCAGGTACGCGGCGTGCGCACCCATTGCCGCATACATCGCCTCGGCGTTGGCCACGATCGCGATCCCGCTGTCGTAGGGCACATTGAGCGTCTTGTGGGCGTCGGTGGCCCAGGAATCGGCCCGTTCCGCGCCGATGATCAGCGCGCGGTAGTTGGGCGACGCGGCCGCCCATAACCCGAATGCACCATCAATGTGGACCCAGGCCCCGTACCGGTGCGCAAGATCAACAGCATCCCCCATCGGATCGAAAGCTCCACTGTGAACGTTGCCCGCCTGGAGGCACACGATCAATGGGTTGCCGCTGGCCCGCGCGAGGGTGTCTGCCAGCGCGTCAAGCTGGATCCGACCTTGATCATCAGCCGGGACGGCAAAACTGCGAGATTCGCCGAGGCCAAGGAACCGCAAGGCCACGTCGACGGTTTCATGGCGTTCCTCACCAACGATGACCGTCACCTCAGGCGCGCTGTGCAAACCGTCGCGCTCGACATTCCAGCCAACTCGGCGTAACACCTCGTGGCGAGCCGCCGCAAGACAGGTGAAGTTGGCGATCATCGCTCCAGTGACGAAACCGACCGCCGCGCTCGCCGGCAAGCCCAGCAGGTCAAGCAGCCACTCACTGGCCACCCATTCGGCGCCCGCGGCGGCCGGCGACATCACCAGCAGACCTGCGTTCTGGTCCCACGTCGAGGTCAGCCAGTCGGCAGCCAGTGCGGCAGGGAGTGTGCCGCCGATCACCCAGCCGAAGAACCGGCCGGACGGCATGGCCACGAGTCCCGGCCCGGCGCCGGCGATCAATTCCTCGATGACCTCGAGGGCCTCCGCACCCTCCTCAGGCAAGGGGCGCCGTAACGCGGCCGCCACGCCGTCCACATCGGTGCGCGCCGCGACCCGCCGGTCAGGCAGATCCTCGAGAAACCCGTTGGCCTCGTCGAGGACTCGCTCCAGCGCCTTTCGCTCGTCCGCCATCGCTCACTCCCTCTTCGCGGCCGTCTCCGGCCCGCCTGTAGGAAACTGGGTTAACCCACGTTCCAATCGCCTCACACATGTTGCAACCTATGCAGTGCGTAGGGAAGCTGTGCAGAGCTCGAGTCGCAGAGCGGCGCTGTGGTGATTGGGAGGAGAGTGATGGATCACTTCGTACGTCCTGGGCTGCGATTTGACGTTGTCGACTCGGGACCCGCGGAGGCGCCGGCCGTCGTACTGCTTCATGGGTTCCCACAGCAACCCTCAAGCTTCGGAGCGGTTGCGAGCCGGCTGAACGCGGAAGGCCTACGAACGCTCACCCCAAGCCAGCGTGGCTACACCGCCGCTGCTCGGCCGACTCGGCGGCGGGACTATCGGACGGCGGTGACAGCTGCCGACGTGATCGCCCTGCTCGACACCGCTGGCCTTGCCCGGGCTCACATCGTCGGTCATGACTGGGGCGGCAACCAGGCCTGGGGGGCGGCTGGCTGGCACGCAAACCGGGTCGCCTCGCTGACAGTGCTGTCGACGCCGCATCCAGCGGCGTTCGGCAAGTCGCTGTGGACCAGCAGGCAGGGCTTGGTGTCTTGGTACATGGCGCTCTTCCAGTTGCCGGCGCTGCCGGAGGCGGTTGCCCGGCGTACGCTCGCCAAGTCATTGCTGGACAGCGGTCTGCCGGCCTACTTTGCCGATCGTTATGCCGACGCGATGGCCGAGCCCGGGGCGCTCACCGGCGCACTGAACTGGTACCGCGGCCTTCCGCTCTCCCTGCGTCCTCGGGTCGGACCGGTCAAGGTTCCCACGAGCTATGTCTGGGGCCGGCAGGACGTCGCTCTCGCCCGAGCTGCCGTCGAACTGACCGCTGACTATGTCGTGGGCCCGTACGAGGTTGTCGAGCTGGACGCGAGCCACTGGCTGCCCGAGACCCAGCCAGATGCGGTGGCCGACGCCGTCCTCGCTCGAGTGCGGTCAACTGAGACACTTATGTCTTGATCTCGCGTTTCTCCGCACAAAGCCACGAATGAGGACCATGCCGGCGGACCCTGACGATTTTCGTGGAGTTGTGGGGAAAGACGTGCACCAGGGTCGCGAATCGAGCCTCAGCTCACGACATCCTCAAGATCTCCC
>DASUYM010000072.1:0-4510 GCA_036377435.1 Propionibacteriaceae bacterium | reverse complement strand
GCGCTTGCCCATCACGCTCGCGCCGGTGCGCTCGAACGTCTCCCGCACGATGTCATTGATGCGCCCTTCCTCGCCGCCCTCGCCGAGCTTCAGGTTCTCCCGGAAGAACCGCTGCGGGAAGATCCACTGCTGCAGTTCCATCCACTGCTGCCCCATCAAGTCCCCGAGGGACTCGGGCGCGATGAACCCGTCCAGCGACATCGACACGCTGAAGAACACCTTCCCGGCCATCAGCCCTCAGCTCCCTTCCGAGCGATCTCGGTGACGTAGGCAGCCAGGCTGCTCAGGGTCTGCTGGCCGCCCTCGATCGCGTGGTACTTCTCGACCGCCTCGTCGCGCAGCTCCTTGGTGGGGAACACCGTGCGCATCTCGATCCGGGTCGCCACACCGTCGGGCGCGAACGTGAGGACCGACTCGAAGGCGTTCGGGTCGCCGCGGGACTCACCGTGCAGCAGCGCGATCCGCTCCGGCGGGACGATCTCGGTCCAGGAGATCCACTCCTGGTAGTCCGTCCCGTCCGGTCCGTGCATCACGAAGTCCCACTCCCCGCCGACGCGGAACTCGAACGCCCGCGTGGTGGTGGTGAACCCCTCCGGTCCCCACCACCGCGACAGGTGCCGCACCTCGGTGAACGCCTCGAACACCAGCTCCCGTGGGGCACTGATGACCCGGGAGATCACGATCTCGCGGTCGGCCGTCGCGGACTGCGCCGGCGCTCCTCGTCCCGTCGCGCTCATCAGCTACTCCTCCTGCCTTGCCTGCTCGAGGTCCTGCACGTACGCGTCCAGCCGGTCGAAGCTCTCGTTCCAGAACCGCTCGAACCCGCCGGTCCACTCGTGGACCGGTCGCAGCCCGCGGGCGTCAAGGCGGTACAGGCGCTGCTTGCCTGCCTTGCGGTCCCGCACCAACCCGACCTCCCGGAGCACCCGCAGGTGTTTGGACGCGCCCGGCTGGGTCATCCCCAACTCCCGGGCCACCTCGGTCACCGGCCGCTCACCCGTCCGCAGCAGCACCAGGATCTCCCGGCGCTGCGGCTCGGCGATCGCGTTGAAGACGTCCGACGTCGTCGCTGCTCGCGCCATGGCAGTCATCATATGCCCATATCGGCATGCGTCAAGCCTAGAGGAACCAGACGGGTCTTATCAGATGACGACTGGCCGCGTCCGCGATCCGCAACGCCATCACGCTCCGGAGCCCGGCAGGGACGATTCTGCACTCGGACCGCGGCAGCCAGTTCGGTTCCAAGAAGGTCCGCCGACTGCTCGACAACACGATCTCGTCGGCTCCACGGGCCGCGACGGCGCGGCCTGCGACTGTGAGGATGTCGGCTACCGGCAGGTGGCCTGACTCTTGCTTACGACTGACCCCGCGGTTTGGGTGTCTTGGCTGTTGATCTGTCGTCTGCCTGCCGGTGCAGCACCTTGTGGTGCTGGCCGGGCGGGCAGTGACCTTATAGGAGCCTGACTGCATTCAGTCTCGTCACAGTCCCGTCCACCCGGCCGGCCAGTGTCACCTCACCCTGTCCGGTTCAGCAGAAGGGATCAACAACATGACGAGCATGCAGGAGCTACCGCGGCGACGTCGAGTCGTGGTCGGTGTCGACACCCACAAACACCTCCACGTCGCGGTCGCCTTGGACGAGCTCGGAGGCCGGATCGAGGCGCGTAGCTTCGCCGCCGACCGGTCCGGCTACGAGCAGTTGATCGACTGGGCCAACTCGCTCGGCCATCAGGTGATCTTCGGGGTCGAGGGCACCGGCTCATACGGTGCCGGGTTGGCCTCGGCGATCCGTCGCCGCAATATCGGCGTCCTTGAGGTGCTCCGGACCGACCGGCGCGACCGCCGGCTGCGCGGCAAGTCCGACACCATCGACGCCGAGAACGCCGCCCGAGCTGTCCTCAACGGCCAAGCGAACGCGGTGCCCAAGTCCGCCGACGGCACGGTGGAGATGATCCGCCTGGTCAAGGTGGCCAAGGACGTCGCCGTGAAGGCCCGCACCTCGGCCATGATCAGCCTGAAAGCCGTCTTGGTGAACGCCCCAGGCGAGCTGCGTGAGCAACTCGAGCCGCTGACCAAGATGGCGCTGATCCGTCGCTGCGCCGCCCTGCGGCCCGGCGCGGTCGTCGACCCGACGGCCGCGGCGAAACACACCCTGCGCGCGATCGCGAGACGGTGGCTTGCGCTCGAGGCGGAGATCAAGATCCACGAGAAGGTGCTGGCCAAGCTGACCGGCGAGCTGGTTCCTGAGCTGGTTGCCGCCTTCGGGATCGGTCCCGACGTCGCCGCTGAGATGCTCATCGTCGCCGGCGACAACCCCGACCGCGTCAGGTCCGAACCGGCGTTCGCCCGACTCTGTGGAGTCGCCCCGATCCCGGCCTCGTCGGGGATGACCACCCGGCACCGGCTGAACCGCGGCGGCCACCGACAAGCCAACTCCGCCCTCTACCGGACCGTCATCGTCCGCCTCCAACACCACCAACCCACCCAGGCCTACTACCAACGCAGGACGGCCGAGGGCCGGACCAAAGCCGAGATCATCCGTTGTCTCAAGCGCTTGTTAGCCCGCGAAATCTGGAGCTACCTCCGACCGCTCCGCCAAGCCAGGCAGCCACTCGTTCTCGCCGCTTGACAGCTATAGGAGCCTCAACGGCCTGATGGAGAGCGTCATCGGTTTGTTCAAGACCGAGTGCATCGGCACCACGCTGTTCCATCAAGGCCCCTACAAGACCCTCGCCGACGTGGAATACGCCACCGCAGGATGGGTCGATTGGTACAACCACCGCCGACTCCACGGGTCGCTGGGCATGGTCCCGCCCACTGAATTCGAGCACGCCCACTACGCTGCCCTCACACCGCAGGAGCAGCCCGTATGAGAGCAGCACGAAAGCCGTGACGGTTCAAGGCCTCCCGACACCGCGACAGCAACAACAACCCGGTCCGATCCTTCCGCGGGCTGCTGGACCACCTGGCCACCTTGACCCGCAACCAGGTCCGCCTTGCCGGAACCGAACACACCGTGACGATGCTCGCCGAACCCACCCCCACGCAGCAACGCGCCTTCGAACTGCTCAACCAGCCACTCCCGCTCACCTTGAAGTAGCCAGAAACAAAAGCCCCGAAAACCACCAACCCCCTGCTCAGCAGGGGGTTCGCACACTTCAGCCGACGTAACTTTGGTCTAGGACCTGTGGAGGATCGCGTCGTGGTGCACGCCCATTGCCCGGTGGTCACGGTGAACGGGCCAGGCCCGATCGTTGGCCAGGACTACGACAAGATCGTTTTGGGCTGGACCGAGGGAACCACCGGGCGCCGGGCCCTGGAAGCTGCAGCGGAGGAGGCGGCGCTGCGCGGATCGCTACTCAGCATTGTCACGATTCCGCCGGCGGCAACGGCCTCGCCGGCACGTCCTTCCGAACGAATTAACGTCGAGGAAGCGCTCTTCGACTCGATTCGTCGGATCGAGAGCACCTACCGGGGCCTAAGAATCGACGTCACGCACAGGAGCGGTACGGCGTTGGAACAATCATTGGACAAGGCCGCCCTACTCGTGTTGGGCTCGCATCACAGCGAGCAGGCCTGGAGCATTCGCGTCGGACCGATCGCCGAGGAGTTGATGGACGTTCGCCCTGCCCGGTGATGCTGGTCGGCCGCAGTGGCCATCAGCGGGGGTCCAACTGAGGTGAACGGGAACCCCCATTTGTGCCCGCACGTTGCATCAAGGCGGCTCGCCCCACTGTTGTGTAGCGTGTGTCCCTCTGTCCCGTGCGGGCCTCTCCGATCGCGTGCCGTCACATGAACTGCCCATGCTTCACCCGCAAGCTGCGCAGCTGACTGAAACTCCGCCTGGCTGCCACCTCGGCTCAGTACGTCTCATATGCGCCGGCGTTCGCCGCGCGCATCGCAGTGACGTAGCTGGTGCGCTCGTAGGCCTCTCCATCAGTGGCTGCCGGTACCGCGAGCATGCCGCGGAACTGATCTACGGTCTGGAAGCCCTTGCGCCTCATCCAGGTAGCCAGCCCGTCCAGCAGCACTGCCGCGTACTCGGGCCCGTGACGCAGCAGCGCGGAGGCGGTCATGACGACGTCGGCGCCGGCGAGCAGGTAGGCGGCGACATCGTCGGGAGTTTCGACGCCGGAGGTGGCAGCGAGTGCGGCACGCACCCGTCCTCGCAGCAACGCGATGCACATCCGGGGAAGTCGACCCTCCACTTGGCTGGAGAGCGTCACGTGAGGCTCCACCGCGAGCTCATCGGCATTGATGTCCGGTTGCAGGAAGCGGTTGAACAGCACCAGAGCGTCGGCTCCGGCTTTGTCCAACCGCTGGGCCATCTCGCCGATTGAACTAAAGAACGGGCTGAGCTTGACCGCGATCGGGACAGTCACGACGTCCTTGACGCGCTGCAGCACGTCGATGTGGCGTTGCTCCAGCAGTCTGCCCAAGATGCGCGGATCGCCGGGCACACCGTACATGTTCAGCTCGATAGCTGCGGCGCCGGCGTCTTGCATCTGCC
>DASUYM010000071.1:0-3594 GCA_036377435.1 Propionibacteriaceae bacterium | reverse complement strand
CCTGAGGAAGTGGCCCACCTGCTAAACGCATCCGAGATTGCCGACCCTGAGAGCGGTGCCTCAAGAACATAGCGCCGTGTGCAGGCCATTTGGGCTCGATGAGGCGCTATGCGTGGGTGGGAGCCAGGATCGAGGAATTGTCCACCCGGTGCTGTGGCTTCCCGGGCGAAGACCCGAGGGAAGCCGCTCCCGGCGGAAGGCCTGCCCGGCGTGCTTAGGCGATTTCGTTCGAGGTGGACTCAGCGTGCAGTTCGCCACCTTCTGCATGTACTCGGGCTCGCGCAACTTCATCTGCGCGTCGAGCGCCGCCGACGTCAGTTGTGCCAACCTCACCAGGTTTGCCTCGTCCTGATCGGTGAATTCACCATCGAGCCGATCGGTGGCCTGAAGAAACCGTCGTTGGCGCAGTCCGAGCCGATCAGGGGGTGCGTGCGTACATCCATCCCTCGCCGATCAGTTGCGTTGCCGCTCCCTGGTGGGATCGCGTCACGACCCGCGCAAGTTCAGCCGCCTGGGCGAGCACTGGGTCGGCGGCAAGCATAAAGGTCGCCAGTTCGGCGGGAAGGTCCTGGCTTGGAGCGGTGGCCGCATTGTGTAGGTGTTCAAGAACCGCTCCGTCGAAGTCTCCGGCAGGCTTGAACTCCCTCCGCCCGGGGAGGGCTATGGGTGGGTCACAGTTCTAGTCTGCCGTCCTGCGTTAACGTCGGCCACCAGCGCGCTAGCGGGCCCGGTGTCGAGGACACTAGCCCGTCAGGATGTCTTGTGTTCTGTCCCGCACCGGGTCGAGGGCGCCGTCGTAGTTTGCGAGTACGACAACCACGTAACGGCGATCGGGGTAAATATCGATGGCGGCACCCAGGCCCGGCGCGCCGGCGCCGTGCCCGACGATCCGCACACCGTTGAAGGTGCCGTCGGTGAAACCGTAGGCAACCTCGGCTTCACCGTTCGACATCGGCACCTTGCCGCTTATCACGGACCTGGTCATCTCCGGGCCGAGCAGCTTGTTGTCCAGCAGAGCGTCGGCAAACCGCTGGAGGTCGCCCACCGTCGAGTAAGCGCCGCCGGAAGGGTTGCCCCAGGGCACGACATCGCTGTTGTCGGTCAGCGCACCGGTTGACTCGTCGGCTGCGTCGCCATCGGCGTCGTCGGCGCCAGCCTCGGGCAGAATGCCGCCCGCTGCCATATAGCCGACCGCCGTGTTGTCGGTGTCCTGCCCGGGCGGAAGCCAATCCGTCCCAGTCATGCCGGCCGGCTCGAATATCCGCTGGCGGACATACTCGTAATAGGACTGGCCAGTGATCGCTTCGACGATCGCCCCGAGGATGACGTAGCCCGAGTTGCTTTAGCTTTCCCGAGTTCCCGGCTCGAACTCCAGCGGCTGGCCTATGACCAATGGCAGCAGGTCGGTCGCGGTCTCGGCTGACCTCGCTTCCTCGGGGTAACCGCTGCGCATGAAGTCGCCCAGCCCAGACGTGTGCGTGAGGAGCTGGTGGACAGTCAAAGCCGCGATGTCCGCGGGCAAGCCGCGGATGTACTGGCCGACCGTATCCCCGAATGACAGCTCCCCCGCCTCGACCAACTGCGCGATAGCGACGCCGGTGAACATCTTGCCGAGCGACCCGATATTGAACCCTGGTGTCGATGTCGTTCGGCCTGTTCGCTGCACGCTCGGCCAGGCCATAGGCGCGCTTTATCAACGGCTGACCGTCCGTAGCGACGAGCACCGCACCCGAGAACGCCCCCGTATCCGCCTGCTCGCGCAGGTAGTCCTCGAAGGCTTCCCACTGCTCCGACATCGACTGCGACGCGGATCTCGGACCGCGGCATCCGCGACCCCGGATCGAAGAGAGGTCAGTCGCTGGTGCACGATCAGCGGATCTCCGGCCAGTGGGTTGCCAACGGCTGGCATACGGGTGCGCGTCGCTACTTGTCCGTCGTGCCATCGATACGCTCGCGTAACAGATCGGCGTGTCCGTTGTGCTGGGCGTATTCCTCGATCATGTGGACGACCACGGTGCGCACCGACATCACGTCTCCTTTCACCGTGATGGTGTTGTCGTACGACGCCTGCGCCAGCGCCTCGTCCGCCAACCGGCACTCCTGGACAAGCCGCTCGTAGTCGGCAGGTGCCCGCTCGGGTTCAAGGTCCTCGAAGTCGGCATCCTTGCCGAGAGCGGGATCGTACATCGGCTCAAGGTCCTGAGCGGCGATACGCTCGCGAAACCATGTGCGCTCGACCTTGGCCATGTGCCGGACCAAGCCAAGTAGGGACAAGTTGGACGGCGGCACCGCGCACTCGGCCATTTGCTCACCGGTCAGCCCGGCGCACTTGCGTCGCAACAGGGCACGATGCCAGGCCAGGAAGCCTTCCAGGATTGGCCGGTCGTCGCCGGTGAGAGGGCCATCAGGTAGCGACACCTCGGGTGCAGTCCACGCCATCCGGCCATCGTGTCGCGCCACTACCGACAACCAGTCGGCAGCCCACCAACTCCCACCTTTGCCCGGGAGTTCGCTGAGGATCCGCATCTGACACGATTCGGGCGACTCTGCGCCGACTGCGGTTGGTGGAAGAGCGTAGGCTCCAGGCGCGGCAAGGACGAATTGTGATCCCGACCCTCATCCTGTTTGGCATGGTCTTCGGGCGTTGGTGGCGCCTGTCCCTGGTCGCCGCCGCCGTGGGCTGGCCTCTCCTCCTTGTCGCAACCGACGCGATGGATGTCGGGGTTGGGCTACTCGGAGCGGCCGGTTTGGCTGTGATCAACGCCGGCGTTGGTGTTCTCGTCCATCAAGGCGTCCTCTGGACCCTCAGACTGGTGGGTCATCGACACGCGTCAGGGTCGATCGGCTGACAAACCCGACTTCCGCACGTGCCGCTGTTCGTGCGGTCAGATGTGGGTGCCCACATTGATCACTCGGCCGGAGTGGTCGCGGTAGAAGAACCTGGTTACGCCCCACTCCTCCTCGGTCAGTGGATGCACGATCTCCACGCCCGAGGACACCGCTGCGTCGTAGGCGGCGTGCACGTCGTCGACGAACACGGACACGTCGGGGTTCATGGCGGCGGAAGCGTCGGTGGTCATGAGGATCAGCTGGTGCCCGGCGTCGTCGCTGAGGATTGCGATCCAGCCAAGGTCCATCAGGACCTCGAGTCCGAGGATCTCCGTGTGTTGACGGACTGCCTCACTGAGGTCGGTGACGGTCAGGTCGGGAACGATGCGCTCGATCACCACCTGCTCAGTCGACCCGTTCGACGCCGCACGGTCAATACGTCCCGGACCGTCCTGTCATCAGCGGAAGCGGTTTGCGTCAAGGGTCTCCGTGGTGCCGCGTCCGTCGTCTGTCCCTGCCTAGCGGTGATGGGCTGTGCCCGGCAGCGTGTTATCGGGTTGAGGAGGCGACGGGATGGGGCTGCCCGGGATGAGGGCTTCACGGCACTGGGTCAACTGCTTGAGAGGGCGTCACGGGTGCGCCTGCCCGGCGGAGTCCTCCACGTGTTGCAAGTGCAAGTATGTATGTGGTCAGCGGGTGATTGGAGACTGTCACGCATGAAGCTTGAAGGCCGGCACCGTTGCTGAGCTACCCCTCACGCTTCAA
>DASUYM010000070.1:0-23319 GCA_036377435.1 Propionibacteriaceae bacterium | reverse complement strand
GATCAGGCCGATCCGCATGCCCGGCCCAATTGACCAGGAGAGGTCGCGCAGCAGCATCCGGTCGCCCAGCGACACACTCACCTTGTCAAGATCGAAAACGTCCTTGCCCAATCGGGCGGTAGCGAACCGTTGTAGTTGCAGTCGGTCACGCGGCGCGGGCTCGTCCGCGACTAGCGCGGCGGCCGCGTCCAGACGAAACTTCGGCTTTGAGGTACGGGCCGGAGGACCCCGGCGCAGCCAGGCCAGTTCTTTTCGGAGCAGGTTGTTGCGCCGAGCAGCCACGGTCGCGGCCTTGCGGACGCGCTCAGCCTTTGCGAGCACGTAGGCTGCGTACCCGCCGTCGTAAGCGTGGACTGCGCCGTCATGCACCTCCCAGATCCGGGTGCAGGTGGCGTCCAGGAACCAGCGGTCGTGGCTGACTACCAGCATCGCGACGTTGGCCGCTTGCAGAGCTCTCAGCTCCTTGGCCAACCAATCCACGGCCTCAACATCAAGATGGTTGGTCGGCTCATCCAGGACCAGCAGGTCATGATCAGCGAGCAGCAGTGTCACCAGCGCGACTCTGCGGCGCTCACCGCCGCTCAAGCCGATGACAAGGGCATCGAGGTCTACATCGGCGAGCAGGTGCTCAACGATCGCTCGAGTTCGAGGATTGGCGGCCCACACATGGTCAGGGGCGTCGTCGACGATGAGACCGCGTACGGAGGCATCGGATGCGAAGTCGTCCGCCTGGTGTAGGAAGCCGATGGAGAGGTGGCTGGTGTGGGTGATCCGACCCGAGTCCGGCACCAGCGTCCCTGCAAGAACCTGGAGCAAGGTGGTCTTTCCGGCTCCGTTGCGGCCCACGACCCCCACCGCCTCGCCAGGACCGAGGCCGAGACTGATGCCGTCGAGCAGCGTACGGGTGCCGTAGCTCAAGGTGACGCGCTCAGCGTTGACCAGGTTGCTCATCGATTGATCAAGCGCTGCGCCCGCATCGAGGCTCGTGCCGAACTGGCCTCAATCAGCGACCGCGCATCGCCTGGCGTGCACCCTTCACCTGGCGCGGACTGGTTGGCATCGGTCCTTTGGGCACGGGCACCGGCGGGCGCAGCGCATCGAGAGCTCGTAGCCGCTGCTTGATATCGGTGATCTGGTGAGCCTGGAGCGCTTTGGGCAGTTTGCGGATATGGTCGGCCAGCTTATCCAGCGGAACCTGACCCTCCTTGCTGCCCATGATCACCGTAGTCACTTTGACCCCATAGGCGACCCGTTCGTGCTTCCTCACCTCGCTCGCGAGGAGTTGGCGCACCCGACCGGGCTCGCCCTCGCCGATGAGGACCAGCCCACCGGGGCCGAGTGTGCGGTGGATGACATCCTGGTTGCGGTTTGCGGCAATGGCCGGCGTGGAGACCCACTTCTTGGGCAGCATTTGCAGGGCAACCTCGGCCGAGCCGGCCTTCCCTGCGTAGCGCTTGTACGTGGCCGCCTTTGCCCGCCGAACCAGCATGAACATCGCGGCCAATAGCCCGATCATGACACCGGCCAAGATCACGTTGAAGGCGTAGCCCCACAGCAAGCCAATGACGACACTGATCGCAATCGGCAGAACGAAGGCGCCGAACAATAGGTAGGGAAGCGCCCGGTCGTACTCATGCGTGACCTGGTAGGCCCGAATGATCTGGCGGATCCGGCCCATGTCTTTCGGGTCGTTGCTTGCCTTCTTGCGCGCCTTTTCCGCCCGCTTTGCGGCCTTGGCCTTCGCCTTGGCGTCCTTGGCGGCAGCCTTCGGATCCTTGGCGTCGCCGGTAGCGTTCCTGGCGGCCGCGTTAGCCATTGCGACTCACTTTCGAGCTCTCGATTCTGCTTTATACCGCCGATGCATGGACCGACATAGCTCGGCGGGTCTGTAGTGCCTCGCGGTACAGCCGGCCAGCACGATAGGAGGAGCGTACGAGGGGTCCGCTCATTACGCCAGCGAAACCGATTGCCTTCGCCTCGTCCGCCAGTTCGACGAATTCCTCCGGCCTGACCCAACGGTCAACGGGGTGATGCCGCGGCGACGGTCGCAGGTACTGAGTGATCGTGATGATCTCCGCGCCGGCGTCGTACAAGTCGGCAAGGGCCTCACTGACCTCCGGCCGGGTCTCACCCATGCCAAGGATCAGGTTGGACTTGGTGACCAGTCCTGCTGCCCGAGAGGCTCGCAACACGGCCAGGGAACGGTCATAGCGAAAGCCCGGGCGAATCCGCTTGAAGATCCTCGGGACGGTCTCCACATTGTGCGCGAAGACCTCAGGCTCGGTCTCGAAGAGTTGCGCCAAGTAGTCCGGATTACCGGAAAAGTCGGGTGCCAACATCTCCACGCCGGTGCCGGGGTTGAGCTGATGAATCTTCCGGATTGTCTCCGCATAGAGCCATGCCCCCTCGTCGGGAAGGTCATCGCGGCAGACGCCGGTGACGGTCGCGTAGCGGAGACCCATCGTCCGCACCGACTCCGCAACGCGGACCGGCTCATCCGCGTCGAAGCTGGCCGGTTTGCCGGTGTCGATTTGGCAGAAGTCGCAGCGCCGGGTGCACACCTCACCGCCGATCAAGAAAGTGGCCTCGCGGTCCTCCCAGCACTCGAAGATATTCGGGCAGCCAGCCTCCTGGCAGACCGTGTGCAACCCCTGGCTCTTGACCAGTTCATGGAGCTCTCGATATTCCGGGCCCATCCGTGCCGTCGTCCTGATCCACGAGGGCTTCTTTTCGATCGGCGTGCTGGCGTTGCGGACCTCCAGGCGCAGCGGCTTGCGGCCTTCGGGTGCGATGGTCACTTGGTCAGCCTACTGGGTGTTTGATGACTCGCTGTGTTGGATTGCTCGCTCCGCTCGCGGCGGATCGCGCTGGCCAGCCGCCTACTTCGTCGTCGCTCGCAGACGATGAAGCGTGTCTGCTCGCTCCTCCTCAGCACGGCAGCGCGCGATCCGGGTTGGATTTCTATCTTCGGGGGCTGCGCTCAGATCACGTCGCGGTGGCGGAAGATCAGCAAGGAGCCCAGGATGATGAGTGGGAGGACGATCGACCAGTAGACCGCCCCGTGGGTGAGACTCACAGTTTGTTGCATGAAGTTAGCGGTCAGCCCGTCTGGTGTCGCCCTCTCAACGGGGACGGTGTACCTGTAGCCCCGATCAACGATTGCCGCGATGTTTCCTTCGGGAGTCCACGGTGTAATGCGGTGGGCCCACGCGATCGAGCTAAGAGGCCCTACGCGGACGAACCAGACGACGACGGATGCCAGCAAGACGCCAATCGCGGCAGCCGTGTGGCGAGTCAGCAGACCGAGACAGAAGCCGACGACGGCCAGCACGACGACGGGCACGACGCTGCGCGCTCCCATTCCTGCTAGTTCCCTGATTGACTCGATCCGAGATCCGTGCAGATGAGCCAGCGTGAGGACCGCCCCAAGTACCAGCGTGGCGCCAAACGCGCCAAGCAGTGCCGCAAACCCGGCCACGGTCAGCAGTTTCGACCAGAAGACTTGCCCTCGTCGCGGAATGAACGTCAGCCAGTTTGCGATTGAGCCGGAACCATACGCGGCGCCGATGAAGCTGGCGGCGATCATGAAGGCTACGACTGCGACGAGGAGTGTCGACAACTGGAGCGCTGTCCTGGCAGCCTCCGTAAACGGCATTGGGCTGCCAGTGAAGTCGACCAGTTGGGGCTCGGGTAGGACGCACTCGTCCGGTGACGCGCCAGTGTCCCGGCAGTCTTGCTCGACCTGCTCATGGCCGGTGGCCCACTCCTTGTGCTCTTCCTGGTACGCGCGCTCTGCGGTCGCGAGCTGTTCGGCGCTCGGGGGCGAGAGGGCGTCGTTGACCGCCAGTTGATATCCGGCGAGACCAAGCAGCAGTGCAATCATCGCGATGCCGGTGAATCGCCGGCTTAGCAATCTGCTGACCTCAGCCCAGACAAGCCGACTCACGGTCGACCACCCCAGTCCGGGAGCTCTGGCTGACGCCGTTCCGGCCGACGCTGCTGTTCTGGCCGCCGCTGTCGCGGTTCGGGTTGACGACTCGCCGGTTGACGGCGTCGCTCCTGCCGGGCGCCCAGATGCTGACCGGCAGTCAGATGCAAGAACACCGACTCGAGGTCTGGCTGAATAGGAGTTAGCTCAGAGACGTACAGGCCCTGATCGGCCAGCAGCCGGGTAATGACCGCAGGGTCGAGCTTGCGATTGATCAGGCTGACCTTGAGAAGCCGGTTGGGTAGCCGCTCGACCGTGAAGCCCGATGTCGTGAGTACTTCGGTGGCGCGCATGTAGTCCGAGACTCCAACTCGCACCGCCAGCTGGCCGTGTGTGGCCAGGATGTCATTGACGTCGCCTTCGGCCAGCAGCCTGCCACGGCCGATGATGGTGACCGTATCGGCGATTTGCTGCACCTCACTGAGGACCTGACTAGAGACGAGCACCGCCTTTCCTCGGTTAGCCAGGCTTCGCATCATGGTACGGATTTCGTGGATGCCGGCAGGGTCGAGGCCATTAGTCGGCTCGTCGAAGATCAACAGGTCAGGATCTTTGAGCAACGTCGCGGCTATGGCCAGGCGCTGCTTCATGCCAAGTGAGTAGTTGCGGAACTTGTCTCGACGGCGACCTGCCAAATCCCACATCGTCGAGGACCGCTGCAACTCGTCGGTGGGGTGCGCCGATCGCGCTCGCCAGCAACTGAAGGTTCTTCTGTCCAGAGAACGCCGGGAAGAATTTGGGCTGCTCGACGATGGCACCCACCCGGCTGATCACCTCATGGATAGCCAGCGGAACCTCGTGATCGAAGATTCGGATGTGGCCGGAGTCGGCGGCGATCAGTCCTAGAAGCATCCTTATTGTGGTCGTCTTGCCGGAGCCGTTGGGACCGAGGAAGCCGTGGACGCCGCCTACTGGTACCCGTAGGTCCAAGCCGCCGACGGCCGCATGCTGGCCGTTTCGAGTCCGGTACACCTTCCGCAAGTTGTACGCCTCGATGGCGTAGTCCATGGCGGGCTGCGCTATGACCGCTCGACGGCCGGCGCCGGCGACTGACCTCATTGGTCAGGCCGCGCCAACTGCAAATCTGCTTGGGGTGGGTCCGCTGCGGATCCAATGTCCGGCGACTGGGTGTATGCCGCAAAGGCTAGGAGGCGTTGCAGGTGAGGACGCAGCCTCTGAGCAGTATCGGTGAGCGTGACGGAGGTGCCCAGCTCGGCAGCCATCGACGTAACGCCTACATCTGTCAATCCACACGGGATGATCCGATCGAACCAGCGGAGATCAGGATCGACATTGATAGCGAAGCCATGCATCGTCGTACCAGCCGCTACCCGGATTCCGATTGCGGCAATCTTCCGCTCCACCCGCTCGGCATCTCCAGCGAGCCAGACACCGGAGCGGCCCCGAATGCGACCGGTGCTCAGGCCGTACTCGGCGAACATGGCGATCATGGCCTCCTCGAGCCGACGCACATAATCAACAACGAGCACGGTTCCGGGCAGCCGGATGATCGGGTAGCCGACCAGCTGACCGGGCCCATGCCAGGTGATCTTGCCGCCGCGATCAACGTCGATCACCGGCGTGCCATCGACAGGGCGTTCATGGGGCTCGGTCCGCTTACCTGCGGTGTAGACGCTGGCGTGCTCGAGGAGCAGCACGGTGTCAGGCCGGGTGCCGGCGGATACCTCGGCGTGGATGGCACGCTGCAGATCCCACGTCGCCTGGTAGTCGAGGTGTTCGCCACCCAGCCCGAGATCGACGAACTCGAGTGCCATGGCGCTGAGTCTAGTGTCGTAGCCACTATGACAGGCGGGCTGCCTCGCCGACTACAGAAGCTCGCGGCTGAGCTGCATCAACGATTTGGGCGTCGGTTAGCGAGCGACGAAGGAGGGCGAATCTGGCGGACTGCCTGTCAGAGTGCAATCGAAAGAGTCATTCCGAGGGGCTTCGTGACTGCGCGCCGGTGGGGTGCAGCGGCGGCGTGGGCCCACCCGCGCCCTCGGCCATCGCCTCCATAACCTCGCGCAAGGCATCCGCTCCAGAACGTCGCGGCTCCCAGCCCAGCTCAGTGCGAATCCGGCTGGCGTCCAGCGTCGGCAGCGACACAAACATCTTGAGCAGCGACTCGTCCGAGGGGATGAGGCGCAGCCGCCACGCACCGGCCATCACGGCCGATAGGGCTTGCCTTGGCAGCTGCACGGCCCGTGCCTCCAGTAGCTTGCCGAATGCTTCCGCGTCGATGATCGGGTCCGCAGCGACGTTGTAAGCACCGCGGGCATCGCTCAGCAGGGCCAGCCGGTACGCCTCGCCAGCGTCCTCGCCGTGCATGGCTTGGAACCGTAGGCCAGCGGGAAACGGGACGACCGGCAGGCGGCCTGGACGGAGCAACGACCGCGGGACCAGCGGCCCGGCGAAGATCCGCCGTTGTTCGCTGGCCGACGACCGCTTGAAGATGAAACAGGTACGCAACCGCACGACCCGAATTTCCGGGTGACGCAGCTCATAGGCGTCGAGATAACGCTCCAGGTAAGCCTTCTCCCGGCCGTAGGCGGCAGTGGGAATGCTGTGCGTCGGCCAGCTTTCGTCCACGTGCCTGCCAGGTCCTGGTGAGTAAGCAGCCAGGGACGACGCATAGACGACGGTCCCGACTCCCGCATCGGCCGCCGCTTGCAAAGCGTTCATGCTGCCGAGCACATTGATGTCCCACGTCTCCAACGGCCGGTGAGTGGGCTGGAAAGCCCATGTCAACAGCACGAGAGCGTCAGCGCCCCGTAGATGTTGCGCAAGCTCCGCCGACCGGACGTCCGCCCCCTCGAAGCGGGTCTTCGCCGGCTGCCACGACGACGGTGTCCGCCGGGCCAGCCCGACGATCTCTGTAATGGCGGGGTCGGCAGCGAGCGCCTCCACAACACTCGTCCCGACGTTTCCCGTGGCACCGAGGACGACGACCTTCATGAGCTACCTCTCAGATCGATTGTGACAATCCGCTGTCAGAGCCCGAACTCAGCGCCGAAGTCCCCTTCCTCGAGCCGAGCTTTAAGTGTGCTGAGGAACCGGGCCGCTCCGGCGCCGTCGACCAGCCGGTGGTCGTAGGACAGCGACAGGTACATCATGTCGCGGATCGCGATGACCTGGCCCAAGCGGGGATCTGTGATCACCACAGGCCGCTTGACCAGCGCACCTGTTCCGAGAATCGCCACCTGAGGCTGGTTGATGATCGGAGTGTCCATCAGGGTGCCGGCAGAGCCATAGTTCGTGATCGTGAACGTGCCGCCCGTCAGCTCGTCGGGTGTGACCTTGTTTTGCCGCGTACGCGCCGCCAAGTCGGCGATCCGCTTCGCCAACCCGGTAATGTTCAGATCACCCGCGTCCTTGATCACCGGAACCAGCAGACCCTTCTCGGTGTCCACTGCAATGCCGAGATGCTCGGCATCCGGATAGGTGATGGTTCGCTCCTCGGTGTCGATCGTCGCGTTCAGCTTCGGGTGCACCTTCAGCGCCTCGATGGCAGCTGTCGCAATGAACGGCAGGTAGGACAGCGTCGCGCCCTCGCGCTTCTTGAAGTCGTCCTTGACCTTGGCGCGGATTTGAGAGATCGCGGTGAGATCCACCTCGACCGTTGCAGTGAGCTGGGCGGAGACCTGGAGGGACTCGACCATGCGCTTGGCAATCGTCTGGCGCAGCCGCGACATCTTCTCGGTGGTGCCACGCAAGGCGCTGGCCGCGGCCACTGGTGCGGGCTCCGCCGCGGCGGCCGGCTCGGCGGGAGCCTGTGGCTCGACGGGGGCGGCAGCTTGCTTCGCGGTCTCGGCCGCCTGCTTGGCGGCCTCAGCGGCGGCCAGCACGTCCTGCTTACGTATCCGTCCGCCCACCCCGGTGCCGTTGAGGGATGCGATGTCAACGCCGTGCTCTTTGGCGAGCTTGCGGACCAGCGGTGTCACGTAGCCGGCCTCTGAGTCGCCCACGACGGGTGCCGGGGCAGCGGTTGCCGGGCTTGCCGGACCGGGTTGTTCGGGTCGCGCGTCCTCTTTCGCGGTGGGAGCTGCGACTCTCGGCTCCGGCTGTGGTGTTGGCTGGGCCCGAGATTCTGATTCGGCCGGAGGTTCTGGTTGAGCCGGAGCTTCTGGTTGGGCCTGCGGCTCAGGTTGGCGGCCGGATTCCGGCGCTGGCTCAGGCTCAGGCGCTGGCGCGGCCGCGGCTCCGACCTCGCCGATGACTCCAAGGACTGCTCCAACCTCAACCGTCTCGTCTTCTTGGACCCGTATTTCCAGCAATGTGCCCGAAGTAGGTGACGGGATTTCCGTGTCAACCTTGTCCGTCGAGACTTCCAGCAGTGGCTCGTCGGCCTCAACAGACTCCCCAACCTGTTTGAGCCAGCGGCTTACCGTTCCCTCGGTCACACTCTCGCCGAGTTCGGGCAGAGTCACTTCAGTGCCGGCAGCAGGGCCGCCGGACGTAGTGGCAGGAGCGGCGGGCTCTGCGGCTGCTTCGGCGGCAGCCTCAGGCATTTCGGCCTCCTCTGCTGGCTCAGGTTCCTCCGGGGCTGGCGCCTCGGCTTGCTCCTGGGCTGGGGCCTCGGCTTGCTCGTGGGCTGGGGCCTCGGCTTCCTCCTGGGCTGGCGCCACCGCTTCCTCCTGGGCTGGCGCCTCAGCTTGCTCGTGGGCTGGGGGCTCGGCTACCTCTTCGGCAGGAGCCTCAGGCGCGGGTGCGGCTTGCCCATCCGCCTCGCTTGGCTCGCCGATCACAGCGAGCACTGCACCTACTTCGACCGTCTCATCTTCTTGTGCCTTGATCTCCAGCAGCACCCCGGACGCGGGGGAGGGGATCTCGGTGTCGACCTTGTCTGTCGAGACCTCAAGTAGTGGCTCGTCGGCTTCGACGGTGTCACCCACCTGCTTGAGCCACCGGCTGACGGTTCCTTCGGTGACGCTTTCACCGAGGGCTGGGAGGGTTACAGAGGTCGACATGGCTGTGAGAACTCCTTCATCGTGCTGGTGCTCAGTTTCGGCCTAGTGTCACTGCTGGCTCGGCGGAACTTGGTCGGGCCTCTTCGTTGCCGGTGGGCGACAGCCTAGCCTCAGCATGTCCCCACGGAGCAGCGCGGTTCTGCTCTCATGAGGTTGCATGAGGAGGCCTGAGCTTGCCAATCAGCCGTGGGAATGCAGGGGCTTTGCGGCCAGTGCCAGGTGAGCCTCGCCGAGCGCCTCGCCCTGAGTGGGGTGGGCGTGAATCAGGCCCGCGACATCACTGGGAAATGCGTCCCAGTTGGTGATCAGTTGGGCCTCGCCGACAAGCTCGCTGACGCGGGCACCAATCATATGGATGCCGACGACTGGCCCGCTCGACCTGCGTACCAGCTTCACGAAGCCACGAGTCTTCAGGATCTGGGACTTGCCGTTCCCGGCCAGGTCATAGGTGAACGTTTCCACGTCGCCGAAGCGTGTCCGCGCCTCTTCCTCGCTCAGCCCTACGGAGGCGATCTCTGGGTCGCAATAGGTGACGCGCGGCACGTCCACATCCACAATCGTCGCCGGCGTCTGCTCAAGAGCACCTATCCGGCTCGCAATCTCCTCGGCGACGAAAATGCCATGCGCGAAGCCCCGATGCGCCAGCTGCAAGCCACGTATCAGGTCACCGACCGCGTACACGCCTGGGACCGATGTCTCCAGTCGCTCGCTGACCGTCACGAAGCCGTCGTCGAGATCGACGCCCGCTTCCTGATAGCCGAGCCCAGTAGTCTGCGGCCCGCGCCCGACGGCAACCAGCAGGAGCTCGGCTTCCAGCTGCTGCCCGTCCGCGAGCTCCAGATGTACGCCGGACTCGCTGGTCTGACACGCAGACATGGCCGCACCCGCGACTACGTTGATCTCGCGTTTGCGGAACGCCCGTTCCAAGGCAGCGGAGACAGCCGAATCCTCACCCGACACCAGCCGAGGAAGCGCTTCAACAATCGTGACCGCCACGCCGAATGACCGCCAGGCCGAGGCGAACTCCACTCCGATCACCCCGCCGCCGAGAACGATCGCTGAGGCGGGAAGCCTTTCGAGCCGGAGCGCCTGCTCGCTCGTCAGAATCTTCAGGCCGTCGATCTCCAACTCGGGCAGCGAGCGGGCGTACGACCCGGTGGCCAGCACCAGATTGGGCGCCTGAAACAGCTGGTCCCCGGCGGTGACGGCGGGGCGTCCGTCATGCTGAGTCAGCAAACCTTCACCTTGAACAACGGAAATGCCGCGAGAGCTGACCAGACCGGACAGACCTCGATAGATGCGTCCGACCACGCTGTCGGCGTAGGAGACCACCTCGGCAAGATCAATCTTGTCGATCGCCGCGTGGACGCCGAACTGGCTCCCGTTGCGCGCCGAGTCCGCCACTTCGGCGGCGTGCAGCATCGCCTTGGTGGGGATGCAGCCGCGGTGCAAGCAGGTGCCGCCAACCTTGTCCTTCTCTATTAGCGCGACCGTAAAGCCCAGCTGGGCTGCTCGTAGGGCGCAGGCGTAGCCGCCGCTACCGGCGCCGAGCACGACGAGATCGAACGATGCAGCCATGCCGCCATCCTCTCAGCCCTTGTGAAAGCCGCGATTCCCGAAGGTACCGGGCCATAATTGGCGCATGAGTTGGTTCCGGCGGACGGCCAGGCGCGTGAAGAAGAGCCGCGGCTATGCCTCGCAGAGCCGGACGGTGGACGACGCCGTCACGTCGCACCTCACTCAGTTCGCCCGGAGTCGTCGCGGGGTAGAGGCCTTTATCGAGCCAAAGACTTCGGTGACTCAGACGACCCTGCTGCTGGTCGCCTTCGACGGAGAGTGGACCCGTCGAGTCGTGCCGTCGCCTGAATGGGCCCGTGCATTTGCCGAGCACCTGCAGATCCCCGGCTACGACGCGGCAGTCGTCGGATATCCCCAGCGGATGCGCGACTACAACACCCGAAACAAGAAGCATCCCGACCTGCGCTGACGGGACTTCGTTCGCCTGGGGATGAACCAATCAATTTCGATCCTCGTCTCCGAATTACGAGCGTGTGAAACGTCTGCGGAGTGGGAGTACCTGACCAACCACGTCTGACCCCTCGGGGGGCGGCGTCTCACACCTCCAGCCGTGCTGGCAGACGTGCCGAGTCGGTGGGATGGATGACTCGAGCCGGGGCAGCTGTCAGCACGGCTGGTCCGCTTTGAAGGCCTTGGGAATCACCAAAGTCTCTGTTGCGCTCACGGTAACCGCGGTCGTCCTGAGCCGGCCGCGGCGCCCCGCTCCCGAACGTGAGTCCGACAAAGCGGACTGTCGCACCTCGGCGTTACCGTGCTAGGCGTGGCAGAAGTGGCCATTGGACTCCGTGATCATTCGGGATGGGCCGTTGCCGTTGCTGTGTCCGCGGAACCACTGGTTCGCGACCGCCGACGGCTCGAGTTATGTGATCCAGCATTGCCTCGACAGGCCTTTCACGCGGCGAGTGGGCTGCCGATCGAACAGGCCCGCGAGGTGATCATCCAGGTAGAGCGGTCCGCGACTGCGACGTCCGAAAAGGAGTTACGCCACGTGGTCCATGACCTTGCCGGGCAGGGACATCGAGTACGGGCCGTCGCCATCTCGGTGCCCACCAGCTCAGTCCCACATGACCTCAGCACAATTCTCCGTTCGCACCCGCTACTGCACGCTGCTGAAGGCGAGCTCTACAGCGAGGCCTTGGCCGATGCGGCGCAGGCCGCCGGGCTGCCGATAGTCCGGTTCACCACCAAGAACCTCGTCGGCGACGCGGCCTCCGCCCTCGACTGCTCGCCCGCGACCATGATGGAGATCGTCGTCAAACTGGGCCACGGTCTCGGCGCACCCTGGGCCAAGGACCAAAAAGAGGCGGCCATGGCAGCGTTGCTTGCACTCCACACCGTGGGTTGACGGGCGTTGCCGTCAGGCTGCGGCTGGGTAGTTGGGCCGGTGAAGAAGGTCGTGGCGACAGCGAATGCGGGCAGGGTCGACTCACGTCGAGTGTGCGCGGGCGAGCGCGATGAGCGTGCGTACGCCAACCCCGGTTCCTCCTGAGGCGACGTAGCCGTACGGCTTGCCGTCGAAGAACGCTGGCCCGGCAATGTCGAGGTGCGCCCATGGTGTGCCGTCGGCCACGAACTCGCGGAGGAAGGCGGCGGCGACCAGAGCGCCAGCCCAACGATCGTGTCCGACCGAGCGGAGGTCGGCGACCTTGGAATCGAGCTTGCTGCGGATCTCCCTCGGGATGGGTAGCTGCCAGATGTCCTCGCCAGCCGTCTCGGCCGCGTCGAGAACCAGGTCGGCCGTCGCATCGTCGGTTGCCATCAAACCGACCGTGCGCTCACCGAGTGCGACCACGCAGGCGCCCGTCAGAGTCGCAACATCGATCACGAGGTCGGGGTGATCTTCATTGGCTCGCGCGAGCGCGTCTGCCAAGACGAGTCGCCCCTCGGCGTCAGAATTGCCGTTCTCGACCGTCTTGCCGCCATAGATCGTCAGCACGTCCGAGGGGCGAAAAGCACTCCCCGAGGGCATGTTCTCGGCGAGTGCACCATAGGCCGTGACTCTGATCTTGAGGCCAAGCTGGGCGATCGCATGCGCAGCGACCAAAACAGTCGCCGCGCCGGCCATGTCGCACTTCATCGTGTACATGCCCTCGGCTGGCTTGAGGTTGAGGCCACCAGTGTCGAAGGTGATGCCCTTTCCAACAAGAGCGAGATGGAACCTGGCTCCTCGAGGGCTGTAGCTGAGCCGGACCAGCCGTGGCGGCCGTGAGGATCCACCGCCCACTGCCATCAATCCGCCGTAGCCGCCTTCGCTCAACGCCGTCTCATCCAGCACGTCGATGACGATCTTGCTGCCGCGGACCAGGTTGCGCACCTGCTCTGCGAACGACTCCGGATAGAGCAGGTTGGCAGGGATGTTGACCAACTCACGGACCGTCACCACCGCCTGCGCAACGATGTGGGTAGCAGTTACGACATCAGCAGCCTTGACCTCGCTTGAGTTGATCACGGTGATGGCGCCGACCGTGCCACCGGTGGCCGGCTCCGCGCTGATCGGCTCGTAGTCGTAGCTGCCGAGCAGCGCCCCCTCAGCAACCGCAACAAGCTGCTCCGGGCCGGCGGTGCCCAGCGAGACGGCGACCGACAGGCTGCCGATCCCCACCAGCGAGGCTGCGTGTCGGACGCCGGCTCCCGCCGCGCGCCGTAGATCCTCGGCGTTCGGCTGCTCTGAGTCGAAGCCCACGACCACGATCCGCGGTCCGTCGCCGGCGGCAGGGAGAGTCCGCTTGCTGTCGGCATTCGTCTTGGCTCCAAGGGAGGTTGCCATCTCGCCCACGGACACGCCGAACCGTTTCTCGAACGCGCGGGCTACCGCCTCAGGCACTTCCCGTACGCCGGTCTCGCTCATGCCCACCACGAGGACGTCGGCATTACGAGGGACGCTCTTGGCGATGGCGAGCGAGGGGAGCATCCGGGTTGGCATGATGGCGACATCCTTCAGCGGTCGGCGTGATCAAATGGGGCGTCAACAGGTTAGTCCGTTGTGGCCCTGGGCGATCCTGATCTGGGCGTCCGCTGGTGATGGGAGGATCGATGAGCGCGGAGAATGCCGAAACCGGCGCGCTGCTGAACTCCCCGCTGCACCAGCGACATGTCGCCGCCGGCGCGAAGTTCGCGCCGTTCAGCGGCTGGTCCATGCCCTTGGAGTACGCGGGGGCTGGGGTGCTCGCCGAGCACGCGGCGGTTCGCAGTGCCGTCGGGATCTTCGACGTCAGTCATCTCGGCAAGGCGACCGTTGCCGGTACAGGCGCGGCGGAC
Source organism: Propionibacteriaceae bacterium (assembly GCA_036377435.1). Lineage (GTDB taxonomy): Bacteria > Actinomycetota > Actinomycetes > Propionibacteriales > Propionibacteriaceae > Microlunatus. The sequence goes on along the minus strand of DASUYM010000070.1, from coordinate 9,528 downwards.
TTCGTCAACCGATGTCTGACTGCCGACCTCCGCAAGATCGGGCCGGGTCAAGCACAGTACACGTTGCTCTGCAACGCCGACGGTGGCGTGGTCGACGACATGATCGCCTATCTCAAGTCCCCGGACGAGGTGTTCTTGATTCCCAATGCGGCGAACTGTGAGCGGGTTGTCGCGGTGCTGGCTGAGGCGGCGCCTGACGGTGTCACGGTGACCAATCAGCATCGCGACTTCGCCGTGCTGGCGGTGCAAGGCACCTTGTCCGACGAGGTGGTGTCGGCCGCCGGCCTCCCGGCTGGGCACGACTACATGACCTTTGCCAGAGCTGACTACCGGGGAACACCGTTGACCGTCTGCCGCACCGGTTACACCGGCGAACGCGGGTATGAGCTGGTGGTCCCGGTCAGCGTGGCCGTGGCGGTGTGGGATGCCGTGCTAGCGGCCGGGGAGCCCTACGGGTTACAGCCTGCCGGGCTTGGGGCGCGGGACACGCTGCGGACCGAGATGGGCTACCCGCTGCATGGCCAAGACCTCTCGCCGGCGATCACGCCGGTGCAGGCCCGGCTCGGCTGGGCAGTGGGCTGGAAGAAGGAATCCTTCTTTGGAGCAGACGCACTCCGTGCCGAGAAGGAGGCGGGTCCGAGCCGCCTGTTACGAGGACTGCGCGCAGTCGGACGAGGTATTCCACGACCGGGAATGGTGGTGCAGCACTCGGACGGCCGCGAGCTCGGCACGGTGACGTCCGGCACCTTCTCACCAACCCTCAAGATCGGCATAGCCCTCGCACTGATCGAGCCAGGCCTTAATGACGATGACGTCGTGACCGTGGACATCAGGGGCCGTCAGGAGACTTTCGTGATCACCAAGCCACCGTTTGTGACGCCTGGCGTACGGGAAGCCTGACTACTGTCTCCGCATCGCGAGTGTCGGGCATCGCGCACCTCCGCACGGCGCCAGCCTCAGCCAGCCGAGCGAGCAATTGAGACAGACGGAGACGAGGCGTTCGTTTCAACGCTGTTTCGTTCCGCCAGATCCGACGAAGACGGCGGCAACCCAGCGAACATCGCCGCGAGCGGAGCGAGCAGCAATTAGATAGAGCGCGATGCGCGAGCAGTGCAACGCACTAAACGTCGAAGACGCAGTCGTCCCGCTCTTGCAGTGCGCACTGAATACGTCGACGTTGGATGTCGCTGAGCCCGTCCGGTAATTCGTCGGTAGGGAACCACGCAACCTCGGTCGATTCCTCGTCGCCGACCTCGGCATCTCCGGAGACATAGCGGCAGCGGAAGCACATTGAGACGAACTGACAGCGGTCACCGTTCGGGTACACCACGTCAGGATCTGTAGTGAGCAGTGCGAGCCGCTCGACCTCGGCGGTAATGCGGGTCTCCTCCTGCAGCTCCCGGAGGGCGGCAGTGGCCGGCTGTTCGGATGGTTCCACGATCCCGGCTGGGAGGCTCCACCGCCCGGTGTCGCTGCGCTTCGTCAACAGCAGGTGCACCTGGCCCGGCTCGAGGTCACGTCGGACCACGACCGCGGAGACCCCAGGCAGCAGCAACCGGCCCTGTCCGTAGGTGCGTCGGATGGCCGCGATGTACTCCGGGGTCGGCACCAACCGACCTTAGCGGGCGCCCAGCAGCAGTGCCCGCACTAAACGTCGGGCTCCAGTGACATCGGTCCGTACACGAGCCGGTCGGCCTCATACAAGCTGACCGCGCGGACGCCGGCTGATATCAGGCTCGGATAAAACTCACCCAGCCAGGTCTCAGCCTCACCCTGGGTCTGGAACGTGCGACTCATCGAGGGCGTGTCCGCGTTGCTGCGGCTCGAGACGGGTCTACGGTCGGGCACCCAGCGCCAGGTCATCGGACCACCTCACTGCACATCGGAGACCGCCTAGAGAGCACTAATACGCCTCGCCGCGCTTGATCCGAGGCTCAGGCCTCCGGAACCGCCGAATCTGCGTGCTGCGCGTCATTCCGTAGAGCAGAAGGCCCTTCGTTGATGCCTTGGGCAGCCGGGAGGCCAGCACCTTCTTGAAGCGGCGCCACATCAGGTAGCCGTCGACGAACACTCCAAGAATGAACAGGTACATCGCCATGGTGGCGATGATCGTCACCCTCGGCCAGTAGCTGCCGAGGATGGTTACGGCCAAGATCACCACAACTGCGGGCAGAAGGAATTCACCGAGGTTGAAGCGGGAATCGATGTAGTCACGCATCAACACCTTTTCGGGCGCGGATTCTCGGGCGCTGATCGCCCTCATGCGCTGGGCCCGATTCTGCCGGCTGGACGCAGCACGGGCTTCCTTCTTGCTGAGCGTCGTGGCCATGCGCTGACGTCTCGCCGCCTCCGCTTCCTTGCGGGTCGGGGTCGGACGGTCCTTCTTGCCAGCCGGGCTAGGATCGACCGTCGGCGTCGCTGGCTCCGGCGTGACGGACTGGTTGTTGCGGCGGAACAATGCCACGGGTCCCTCTCATTGCTTGTCGTGCCGGTGCTGCACAGTGGGGTTTCGGCGATCTGGCCCTGGATTGTCTCAGGGGATCACCCCAAAGACGAAACTACTCTCCTCCCTCGCTGTGTTCGGTTTCCCTGCAGAGATACGGTGGAAGCCTGTGAGCGGCCCCGGCCGCACGGAACCGGAGTCTGGAAGGACCACCTGACATCTCATGAGCGGCATTTTTCAGCGGATCTCGATGATCTTCCGTGCCAAGACCGACAAGGCCTTGGACAAACTCGAAGATCCGCGGCAAACCCTCGACTACTCCTACCAGCGCCAACTCGAGCTGTTGCAGAAGGTCCGTCGCGGCGTCGCCGATGTGGCGACCAGTCGTAAGCGGATAGAGCTCCAGGCCAATCAGCTGAACACCCAGGCCGACAAGCTGACCAATCAGGCTCAAAAGGCGCTCGAGGTCGGCCGGGAGGATCTGGCCCGTGAGGCGTTGACGCGGCGGTCCGGTCTTCAGCAGCAGCTGAGTGACCTGCAGGTCCAGCACGCCCAGCTACAGGGCGAAGAGGAGAAGCTCACCCGTGCCAGCCAACGGCTACAGGCCAAGGTGGACGCGTTCCGGACCAAGAAGGAAACGATCAAGGCCACCTACTCCGCTGCCGAGGCACAAACCCGGATCAACGAGGCGTTCTCCGGAATCAGTGAAGAAATGGGCGATGTCGGCCTGGCGATTCAGCGAGCCGAGGACAAGACGGCCCAGATGCAAGCCCGCGCCGGCGCGATCGATGAGCTGCTGGCGAGCGGCGCATTGGAGGATCCCACGGGAACGGCAAAGGACGACATCACTCTCGAGCTGGAGCAGCTTGCCTCCACCTCCGACGTGGAGAACGAGCTCGCTCGGATGAAGGCGGCGCTAGGCGCCGGTCCTTCGGCCGCGCCTCAGGCGCTCGAGGGTCAGCAAGGTCCGGCTCAGGCTCAGCAGCCCCCGACTCAGGCCGCGCAGCCGCCGAGCCTGGACGCGCAGTCTCCGCAGGACTACCAGGCCCCCCCGGGTCAGGGCCAGGAGGCGCCCCCTGCTCAGCCGCAGGGTGACCTGCGATGATCGTTCGCATCCTCAATGAGGGTCAGTGGCACTTGACCGACGACGCCGTACGCGGGCTCAACTCCTTCGACGATGCCGTGGAGCAGGCCGTCACTGCCGGTGATCAAGATCAGCTGACGAAAGCACTGCACACGCTGCTGGACCGGATCCGGACAACCGGAACCCGGGTGCCAGACGAGGAACTGAAGGACTCCGATTTGATCTTGCCAGCCGAGGATTCGACTCTCGACGAGGTGCGGCAGCTGCTGAGCGAATCTGAGGAAGGTCTCATTCCCGGTTGAACCGACTTATCCGGGCCAACCCGCGTGAGGGACTGAAACCTCCGCACTGAGGATTTGACCTGTACGGGAGCCAGGTGTCATTGCGTCTGGCCAGCCAGCTGCTGTGACGAAGAGAGTCGTTCCGTCTGGGCCACCCAGCATGCAAGCGAAGCAGCCGAGTTCAGAGGTGACGGTTTGCAGCACCTCGCCACCTTCGCGAACCCGAACGCACCTGCGGCCCGGCACCTCCGCGAACCACACCGCACCCTCGGCATCAACACAGATGCCGTCGGGAGCAGCACCATCAAGTTCGGCCCAGACCCGACGGTTGGAAAGATCGCCATCTGGTGAAATGTCGTACGCGGTCAGCACCCCACCGTAGGACTCGGCCACTATCAACGTTGAGTTGTCGGGCATTACTGCCATGCCATTCGGGAAAGCGAGGCCTTCGGCAACTTGGCGGACTGTCCCGTTCGGCCTGACGAGCGCGATGATGCCCGGTGCGAATTCACCGTCCGGGAAGTCGAAGCCGATGTTGTCCACGTACGTGTTGCCACGGCCATCGGACACGATGTCGTTCCATGGATTGGTGGACAGTGCTCCAAGCTTGGCGTACGTGCTGAGCGTCCCGTCATGAGAACGGACCAGCAGATCGTCGCCGGCGACGACCAGCAGCCGCCTGTCTGGCAGCCGATCGAGGCAGAACGGTATTGCATCGATGCGGGTGATCACCTCGTGCTGGCCATCGAGGTCTAAAGCTATGACCTCGCCTGCACCCCAGTCGGAAAAGACAAGTCGATCATCATGCCAGCGCGGAGACTCGACGAGTACCAGATCGCTAAGCAAACTCCTGAACCCGGACATGGTGATACAGACCTTGGCAGCACCTCGAACTCATCGGGTGAATGTTGTGAGCTGGCCTCGGATGGACCACAGCCGTTGGACCGTGATCAGTCGCGGGCGGTTTCGCCCGGTAGGTCGAGCATCCGCTGCAGGGCGGCCTTCGCGTAGCGCTCAGTCTCTGGGTCGACCGTGATCTGGTTGACGACGTGTCCCTGGGCCAGGTTCTCCAAGGCCCAGACCAGGTGCGGCAGGTCGATCCGGTTCATCGTGGCGCAGTAGCAGACGTGTTGCTCGAGGAAGACGACCTCGAGATCGGGATGATCATGAGCGAGGCGCTTGACCAGGTTGAGCTCGGTGCCGATGGCCCACTTCGACCCAGGCTCGGCCTGCCGGATGGTCTTGATGATGAACTCGGTCGATCCGATCAGATCTGACTTGAGCACGACCTCGTGCTTGCATTCAGGATGTACCAGCACCCTGACACCGGGAATCCGTGCCCGTACGTCGTCGACGGCTTGCTCAGTGAACCGCCCGTGCACTGAGCAGTGACCCTTCCACAAGATCATTGTGGCTGCTCGGAGCTCGTCAACCGTCAGGCCGCCGTTGTACTGATGCGGGTCATAGACGACGCAGTCGTCCAGGCTCAAACCCATCTGCAGTACTGCCGTGTTGCGGCCGAGATGTTGATCAGGGAGGAAGAGCACCTTCTTGCCGCGGCTGAGGGCCCACTCGAGCACTGACTTGGCGTTGGAGGAGGTGCAGACGACGCCATCATGCTTGCCGCAGAAAGCCTTGATGTCGGCTGAGGAGTTCATATAAGTCACGGGCACGGTGAGGTGCGCGACCCCTGCGTCGGCCAGCACATCCCAGGCGTCCTCAACCTGGGCGAGTCTCGCCATGTCGGCCATCGAGCATCCAGCGGCCAAATCAGGCAAGATCACCTTCTGTTCTGGGGCTGTCAAAATGTCGGCCGACTCGGCCATGAAGTGCACGCCACAGAACACGATGAATTCGGCATCCGGTCGCGCGGCCGCTTCACGCGCGAGCTTGAAGGAGTCGCCGGTGACATCGGCAAACTGGATGACCTCGTCGCGCTGGTAGTGATGACCCAAGATGAAGAGCCGGTCGCCCAGAGCCGCCTTCGCCCGCCGGGCCCGCTCCACAAGGGCTGGGTCGGAGGCCGGCGGCAGATCGCCCGGACATTCCACACCGCGCTCGGATCGTGGGTCGGACTCCCGCCCGAGAACGAAGAGCGAGAGCGGCGTCCCGGAACTGAGTGGGGTGGACGTGGGGGTGGTCGTCACGGCACCAAATGTACCCATCACAGCCAGTGGTGCAGATTTGTCACCACGTGCGGACTCCGCTGAGGGTTGGAATGTGTTGTTGGGACCAGCTCCCTACGATGGCGTCTGCCTTTGCCGGAGAAGGGAGACCCAGCCAAGCGTGCGCATACTGATCGCCGCCGATTCCATTGGTCCGCTGTCCTCGCTACAGGCCGGTAAGGTCATCGCCTCGGGCTGGCTACCGGCCGCTGAGGTCTCGGTGCTGCCGATCGGAGAGGCCGGGCGTGGCTTCGTAGCTGCGTACGCCGACATGATTGGTGTCGCAACCTCGTCTCGGGTGGCCAACGGCATCACCGTGACGACTGGGCAGGGTCCAGACACGGCTGTCCTGCAGATCCATGGACCGACTCGCGGCCCTGGGATTCCGTACGGCCGGTCGTCTCGGCCGATCGGTGATGTCATCGCGACTCTTCTCCGCACGAGGGCGCCGTCCCGGATCCTGGTCGATCTGACTGGACTCTGGGTCCATGACGCCGGTGCGGGACTGCTCGCTGCGCTCGGCGCAACCGCAGATCGGCCCCTTGATCGAGGTGTCGCTGGGCTCGATGGACTGAGCGAACTCGACCTAGCGCCCGCCCGGGCGCTCCTGGGCGACACCGAGCTGGTCGGCGTCGTGCCCGCTGCACAGATCGGCCAACCGCTGCTGGGGCTACGCGGCATCACTTCTCATGCTGGTCGGGAAGCCAAGCTGGAGCCGGACACGATGCTCCGAACCGATGCCGCCCTTGAGGTCTTCGCCCGGCTAGCCTCGCCAACGTATGCAGGGGCGCCGGGTGCGGGAGCCTGCGGCGGCCTTGGGTTCGCGGTGCTCGCGCTGGGTGGGCAGCTGAGCACAGGTCCGGCTCTCACACTTACCTCGGCCGCCGCTCGGCAAGGGCTGCGCGGGGCGGACCTCGTCGTGACGGGATGCTCGGTCTTCGACTTCGCGAGCCGCGGTGGGGGTGTCGTCGCGGCCATGGCGGAGGCGGCGGCAGCGGCCCTCGCTCCGTGCATCGTCATTGCCGGTGAGGTGCTCATTGGGTCACGCGAAATGCGCACCGTGGGGATTGAGGCGGCGTACCCAGTGCGCGAATCGCTGCACGACGACCCGCAGGGCGAAGTTAGCGCCGACGAGCTTGCGATGGCCGCCCAGCGGGTGGCCAGATCCTGGAGTTGGTGACGCGGCACACGTTCCCTCAGCTTGGTCGGGTCAGCGAGTCCCCTTAGAATGACAACCATGACGGCAACCGAACAGACCTTCGACACCCCCGTGGCGGCACCGGGCGGCATCATCTTGACCGACGAGGCGGCAGCCAAGGTCAAGGCGCTCCTGGAAGGTGAAGGTCGCGACGATCTTGCGCTTCGCGTAGCGGTGCAGCCGGGCGGCTGCTCTGGACTCCGCTACCAGCTGTTCTTCGACGAGCGCAGCTTCGAAGGCGACATTGTCAAGGCCTTCGGGGGAGTGGACGTCGTCACCGACCGGATGAGTGCGCCGTACTTGATGGGCGCGACGATTGACTTCGTCGACACCATCGAGAAGCAGGGCTTCACCATCGACAATCCCAACGCCAGCGGCTCGTGCGCCTGCGGCGACAGCTTCCACTGATCTGAGCTGAACTTGCGAGCTCCCTGCCCGCGGGCAGGGAGCTCGTTGTTTTGCGCCTGTTTGACACTGATTACGATTCACGCCGCACTACGAAGCGCGGCGCTTCCGAGGTGACCAGCGTTTGCCCACGCATCCGGCACCAGGCGGCCAGGTCAGGGCCGGCGGCAGGGTCATCCGCGAGCAGCTCCAGGAGGGAGCCCACGCTGACGTCCCCGATATGGCGCGCCACTTCGATGATCGGTCGGGGGCACTTCATCCCTCGACAGTCCAGCGACAGCCCCTCAAACGATGAGGCGACCTCGTTCACGACGCGCCCACCGTCGCGCGGATCCCTGCCACGATCGGCGGCAACACCGCCAAAAACTCATCGATCTCTGCGGCTGTAGTCGCCCACGTCAGCCCGATCCGCACGTTGCCGTGGGTCAGGGCGCCCATGGCGGCCAGTACATGTGAGGGGTGTTCGCTGCTGGCACTGCAGGCTGACCCGCTCGCCACCGCAAAACCCGCCTTGTCAAGTTCCAGGGTCAGCGTCTCGCCGTCCACATAGAGGGCCGAGAACGTCACCAGGTGCGGTACCCGGCGTACCGGATCGCCAGCCACCTCGACATCGGGCACTCGTTGCACGATTCCAGCCCGCAGCTGATCGACCAGATCGTGCTGGCGTTCGCCGACTGTGCGACCGGACTGCAGCCAGCAGTCCAGAGCGACCGCTGCCGCATAGATGGCGGGCACGTCGGGCGCACCGGGCCAACGGCCTCCCTGGTAGTCGTCGGTCAAGTAGGGCGCCCGCCAACGGGCATTCTTCTTGATCACGAGGATGCCGACCGAGGCTGGGCCGCCAAAGGCCCCGGCCCAGCCCGTCAGCAGGGACCATCCGGCAGCGTCGCGGAGGTCCATGCGACCCAGTGCAGCGGTTGCATCCAGGATCAGAGGCACGTCCGTACGCCGGCAGATCTCTGCGGCCTCGACATACGGCTGCAACGTGCCGACCTCATGGTTGGCCACCTGGATACAGGCAGCGGCGGTTCCCGGAGTTCCCACCGCGGCGGTCCACCCTGTCAGGTCGACATGGCCCTCATGATCGACTTGTACCGCGTCATGCGCGCCGGCGGCAGCAGCCCCCAGCACCGAGGAGTGGTCGATGGCCGTCGTGACGATGCGCGAACCCACCCGGCGGCGGCCTAAGGCCAGTCCGGCGACTGCTGCGTGACTTGCGTGTGCGCCGGAGGCGGTGAAGATCACCTCATCCGGTCGCCCTCCCACAGCGGCCGCAACTACCTCTCGCGCCTGATCTAACGCCTGCGCTGCAAGCCGGCCTGGGCGGTGGAGGCGCATTGGGTCGCCCCACCCAGCCTGCTGTGCTTCGAGCCAAGCCTGGCGTGCTTCCTTGAGCATCGGCTCGCCCGACGAGCTGTCCAAGAAGACTCCGGAGACGGGGTGCGCCACCCCTCGAAACTAGCGCTGTTTTGGGTTGCACTCTGACATCGGTTCGCTGGAGTCCGGCGTCTTCGTCGCTTCGGTGAGGCGAGGGGCGTTGGAGTGTGCGCTGCCGGTCACTGAAGCTCCTGCAGACGCCGGAGGCGAACCGACGTCATAGTGCTGTTTTGGATGGCACTCTGACATCGGACTGAGGACCGAGGCGCCCCCAAATGGCGATGTCCGAACCACCAAAAACGCAACCCCCACACCAGTGATGACAGCGAGTTCCTGCGTTAGGGTGAACACCAAAGAAAGGGTGGCCGCCGCGCCGTGGGCGGTCATGACTCCTTGGTGTGTACGACGAAAGGCGCAACGTGGGTGGCAGGACTGAACGGTCCGCTGTGGACGACATGACACTGCTCGCGGCCCACAGGCGGTTAGGCCGCCGTGTTCGCCCCGCCGTGCTGAGCCTGTCGATGCTTGGACTGCTCTTCCTCACCGGCTGCACATCTGAGACCGTCGCTCAGCTC
>DASUYM010000069.1:0-5532 GCA_036377435.1 Propionibacteriaceae bacterium | reverse complement strand
GTCCTGATCACGGACAAGAAGTCCGGCCTGCCTTGGCCAGTTGAAGGCCGGAAATTCAATGTAGTTGTGCAGGCCGTCGACGAGGACGGTGAACCTGCGGCAGTCTCCGAGCCGACAAAGATCAAACTGAAGGAGATACTCGGCCCTGGTGAGCTTGGCGGTAATACCACCGGGGTGATCCAAAAAGACTTCTCCAGCACCATTATTTACGGCGCGACATATTCACAGTTCGCAAACGGTGTCAAGCTGGCCGTCAAGGTGGTTTACGGAGAGGACCTCGAGCGCGACAAGATCATTGTGGAGGTCGCCCTCACCGCGGTCGGCGCTGATGCCGAGCCAGGCGAGCGGTTGAGGCTCAAAGATCCAAAGTGTGCGGCACCAACTTCGGAGGTGCCAACCTGCGGCATCCTCGTTCTGAAGAAGGGTGCGGATGATCGCGTCACTCTGTCGGTCGGCTCTTGTGACGGACTTGTCAAGGTCGGGGATGATCTGCGCGAATGCCGTGAGAGAAATGACATCGAGGGTCTAGTAGTCACCACCATCGCGAGCCTCAGGGATTCTGACGGTGACCCGCTGTACAGCCGTAAGCACCCCGCGAAGGTCATCCTGGCTTGCGACGAGGCGCTTTGTCCCAAGACCAAGGATGTGACCAAGTTCAAGGTGCTCTTCACCCTGAACAACACCGGTCCGCTCAAGAAGATCGCGCCACCGTGCCCGGAGGAGGGCGAACTCGGCAAGGGTCAGAAGGCTTGCGTCGACTATGAGAACAGCAAGCGGCGCGACGGCGACCTCTTCTTGCCCGTGCTCTTCAAAGACGACGGCCGCTACGCCGGCTAGCTCAGCCGGCGAACGCAGGAAGCTAGCGGCGCCCGGACGAAGCCCAGCAAATCGAGGACTTCGTCCGGGCGCCCTGTCTACGCCTCGACCTGGGGGCCGGCTTCGCCTAACTCACCCGGCTGACTCAGCTCAAACAACGGCACTCGGACGACACCGAGCAACTTCAGGGCCTCGCGTGCCTGTTGGGCAAGCCGGTCTGCGTCGGGATCATTGTCTTGACGTGCGATCCGGGCAGCCACGGCGAGCAGGAATCCGCGCTCGTGCGCGACCTCGGGTGAGGAGCTGCGTCGCAAGCCCTCGGCTAGAGCCGTCCGAGCTCGTGCCACCTCACCAATCGCAAGCAGGGCAGCGGCCTGCACGCGGTACGCCGACGGCAATAAGGTGGCGGCGTGGATGGAGGCAGCCTCTGTCACCGCTTCCTCGATCAGGACCATAGCCTGCTCGGGCCGACCCCCCAACAGGTGCGCTTCGGCGGAGGCGATGTCCGCGTCCACCACCTCTCGGGGTTCTCGGAGTCTGGTTAATTCAGTGCGAGCTTCCTCCAGCAAGATCAGTCCTGCTGCTACATCGCCCGCCCGGCTCTGCGCCCTACCCATTTCCTTGCGTACCAGGGCCACCAGGTCCTCGTCACCAACGGCGCGGGCGACCCGGAGCGTGTTCTGGAGGAGTGGCAACGCGTCATCCGACCGGCCCTGCCGTACCATGACCTCCGCGCGGTTGTAGTCAGCGTTCGCAGCATAGGGGGCGTCACCGAGCCGGCGATAAGTTTCGGCCGCGCGCGTGAACATAAGCAGCGCATCAGGCCAGCGGCCTTCGGCCGATCGCTGCAAGGCCATGTTGTTCAACATATGAGCCTGCTCGGTGAGGTCCCCAAGCTGCTCGAAGATGCGAAGCGCCGTCTCCCCGTGCAGCTCGGCCTCAGGTCCCGCCACCTTTACGGCGTGCAGTACTTGGTGCGCCTTGGCCTGTGCTTTCAGCTCATGGGCCGCCTCTGCTTCGGCGAGGCCTTGCTCCGCCCACCGGCGGGCATCGGCATAGCGACCCTGTTGGAGCCGGCAGAACGCGTAGCGGACTTGCAACCCGGCACGAATGGCGCCCGCCTCCGAACCTGTCGCGCCGCCTACTGCGCGTAAGCCCAGACTCGCCCGGCGCAGTGCGTTGGTGAAATGGCCGCGGCGTTGCTCCACCAGGGTTTGCTTGAGCGCCAGATGAGCCTCCCGTAGCGGTTGACCGCGCACCACCCGCAGCGCTTCCAGGTAGGCTGCGGAAGCCTCATTAGGCCTGCCGGCCAACAACTCTGCATCGCCCAGCGCTTCCAGGTAGAACGAACGCTCGCTCGGGCTGACGGCCGAGGAAAGTCGGGCAGCCTGGGCCGCCTTTCGGTAGGCGTCGGCTGCGGCAGCGGGAGCAGATCGTGCCATTGCCCGCTCCCCGGCCCGCCAGCCATAGTCCATCGCCTTGTCGTAGTTGCGGGCCACGAAGTAGTGAAGTGCGAGGATCTCGGGGCGACGGTCCGCCGCGGCGGTGGTGGCTTCCAGAACCTCGGCGGCCTTCGCGTGCAGTTCGCGGCGTCGTTTATAGGGCAGGCCGGCGTAGGCAACTTCCCGAAGGATGGGGTGACGAAAGCGGAGCTGGTGACCGGTCGACACAATGAGGCCTGACAGCCCGGCGAGTAGGTCGGTTCCCGACCTCTCGGGCGCAACGTCCCTGAACATCTGCAGGAGCAGGTCCTCGGGGAATTCATCGCCGAGTACTGCGGCTCGCCGTAACAGTGAACGCTGCGCTGGGGGCAGCTGGTCGATCTGACTCGCGGCAAGCTCTTCGACACTCGACGGGAGCTCGTCCGGGTCCTCCCCCCGGGCGGCAGCACGGGCCAGCTCACGCAGCAGCAGCGGATGTCCACCCGAGCGCACGGCCAGCTCTTCGGCGATCGCAGGCGGCAATGGCCGGTCCGGGGTTGCCATCTCTGCCAGCTCTATCGACGATGTCATGTCGAGCGGTCCCAACTCAATCCGACCAGTAGCCGCGGGGATCCAGCCGGTAGGACGGTCATCGCGTGTGACGAGAAGGAGCCAGGGCTGCTGCTGCGCCCGTCGAGCAACGGCCGCCAGCACACCTTCGCTGGCCGAATCCGCCAGGTACGAGTCTTCGACGACGAGGACCACAGGAGCTGAAATCATCCGCTCAAGCAGGTCCGCAACGAGCTCAGGCACCCGTTCCGCACGGTGCTGTTCCTCCAGTTCGGCCACTTCTGGGCTGGGCGGAATGGTCACGTCGAGCACGACACCGAGCAACGAAACCCACGGGCGCAACTCGGGCGCGGCGGTAGTGACGCAATCTTGGAGGCAGTTGGCGATTGTGTCCGGATCCATGCTGCTGTTGGTGCCGAGCACCTGGTGCAGCAGACGCCGCACCGGTGTGTAGGGCGTTCCAGCGCCCGTGCGCTCACAATCGCAGCGCAAGGTCGTAATGTCGCTGGCCTCGGCGACAGCCTCGTCAACAAGCCTGGTCTTGCCGATTCCTGGCTCACCGATCACTTCGATGAGGCCGCCCGATCCGTTGATCAGCTGCTCAGTAGCACCTCTGAGAATGGCCATCTCGGCGTCCCGGCCGATGAAGACGTCCTCACTGTTCTGCTGCCTGCGAGGCTCGAGCGGCTGGCCGAGTGTGACGACCGGCACCGGCTTGCTCTTGCCCTTCAGGGTCGCCATTGGCGCCTCATTGACAGCGTAGGACCGCCGGGTGTGCTCCAGCACGTCCGCTGCCATCAGGATTGAGCCGGACTCGGCGTGGGCGGCCAGCCGGGCGGCGAGATTCACGGCGTCGCCCTTCACCGAATACGTCCGTCGACTGGGCGAGCCGGTGTCACCCGTGAATACCCGGCCGTGCGATATACCGGCCTGCAATGGCAGCCGGCCGGCCCGATTGACGGCCTCACATACTGCAGTCAGCAGCCGATCGGTGTCGTCACCGGCACTGCTGGGCGCACCGCCAACGAGCAAGATCTTTCCACCATTCACATCCACGTCTGTGTCGAGGACCGAAACGTCGTGGGCAGCCGTGGCCTCCTGCACATTTCGAAGCACTTCATCGACGGCTGCCGTGACCACCTCCGCGCCCTCCTCGGCTAGCACGGTGTCGGTTCCGTCGAAGCGAACGAAGGCTACGGCCACCGTTCGGTGCTCCGGTTCGCGTGACGGCTGGGAGAGGTAGGCCCACAGCTGCGGCGCTAGCAGCTGCTCAACGACTGCCGGCGTCGGCTCAGGTTCCGGCTGCGGTGGACGGTTCGCGGGGGTCGGTAACCCGGAAAGTAGATGACCCCAACCTTCGTGCGGGCGTACGAGGTCTGGCCCGAGGTACGCAGCCGTGGCGTCCCCTACCAGCACCTCACCGATGCCTGCGGAGTGTTCCAGCATGGTGACCGCCGTAGCCGTTGGCCCCAGCAGAACCAACTCCCGGCGCAGGGCAGGATTTCCCGCGAGTATCAGGTGGACTTGACCAGTCTCGACACCAGCGGAAGCACGCAGCTTGACGCGGCCGATGGATGTTTTGGCGCGTCCGATCTGCGCAAGAGCCCGATGCATGCGGAGTCCGGCTCTGGCCGCGCGGCGGCCATGGTCTGGACCGTCGAACAGCAGCAGCAGCGCGTCACCGCCCCACTTGAGAAGGTCGGCACCCTCGTCCTCGGCGTCCATCAGTAACTGGCTGAAGACAGCGTCGAGGAGGTTGCTCAGCTCCTCGGCGCCTTCCCGGCCCCGGCGCGCTAGCCGCTCGGTGAGTGGGGTGAAGCCGGTGATGTCGAACAGCAGCAAGCTTCCATCGATGACTCGGTGGGCAGGCCCCTGCTCTGCGGCGGCCCAAGCGGGCAGCAGCCGAGGCACATACGCCGCTGGGGACGGGCCCTCTGGGAGCGCCGCCAGCCCAATTTCGCCGGGGCCCATAGCTAACTCTAAACGGGGATGACCCATGACAGCGAAGTTGATCACGGCCCATGACGGGCCGACTTGTCAGAATCTGAGCACCAAATTTGATGCTGAGATTCTGACAAGTCGGTTATCTCGGGGAGGGGAGCCTAGTGGCTACGCCTTTCCGCTGAGCGCACGAACGCACAGAGCTGTCAGCCATCCCCAGCCAAGCACAACTGCGACGGTGAATGCGATGTTGATCACTGGATTGCCGGCTCCAGAAGCGATTCCCGCGAAGGCGACGAGATAGTAAACGCCGATTGCTGCGGAGCAGGCGGCCCAGACACTCTCGCCGGTCCGTGCCGACCTGCGGGCACACGCGAGGCAAGCCACGATCAGACCGAGAAAGCCAATTCCCCCTGCAATCAGGTAACCTAGGCCGCTGTCTGTCACCACCGCAGGCGGCCCGGCCGGGGTGCCGATCGGAAAACCCTCAGCAGCGTCGGCGCGGAGGAGGCCGGCTGTAGCAATGCAGAGACCATAGATCACCAGACCCGTGATCATGGCGTACGAGCGTGAGCCGATGCGCTTCTGGACGCTACTCACCCCGAGTGCGCCGATGACGGCGAGCAGGCCCTCTTTCGGGAAATCGCGCTCGGCAGTGTGGGACACGTCGGCAGTGACTTCCAGGCCGAAGTTGCTGCGGCTGCAGAGGCCACCGATGTGCGAGTGGCGCTCCGGGACCTGGCGCGGAGTTATGTCAATGCGGTGGTCAAGCCTGAGCTGTTGC
>DASUYM010000068.1:0-5270 GCA_036377435.1 Propionibacteriaceae bacterium | reverse complement strand
TACTTCCGTAACCGCAGAAGTGCCCGATCCTGATAGGCCAGCAGCGCTGTCCGACTCCACCGGTCACGCCGTCGCAGTCGGCGTCGGTACCCGAGGACCGCCAGCACCAATGCAACCGTTCGCGCCGATGCCACCCCCGTGGGAACCGCGACCATAGCCCTGGCTCCTCTCCTCACACCCGTAAGGAGCCGCTGACGTCCCCAGTTGGGATCATCTTGGCCGTGCCGTCGCTAGCGGTCATGCCGACTCTCGCATGCTACGGCGTCCAGGAGACGGCGAGTTGATCATTAACGCCAAATCGTTCAAGATGCCGGGCCACCACGTCCTTGAGTGTCTCGAGCCGCGCCGCATCCTCGGCAGTACCGATCAGTTCGATGCCGGTCGGCGCGGCGTTGAGTTCACACGCCCCGAAGTCGAACTCGAGTCTTCCGCCACCATCGATGAGCTCGGTCTTCACTTTGTTTCCGAAGTGGCTGACCAGTTGCTTGATGTAGCGCTCCGGTCGCGACGTGACAACGAAGGCGGTGGCCGAGACCGCGCCCGAAGAAGTCAATTGGTCTCCACTCGCACCGGAAACTTCTTGATCCCATTGATGAAGTTGCTGCGCACTCTCGTCACTTCGCCGTTCAGCTCTATCGAGGCGAGTCGGGGGATCAGCTCGGTGAACATGAGCCGGATCTCCATCCGCGCCAGTGCGTTGCCGAGGCACACATGAGGGCTGCCCTTGCCGAAGGTCAGGTGGTCGATGTTGGTCCGAGTGACATCGAACCGGTATGGATCCTGGAACACTGCATCGTCCCGGTTGCCGGAGGCGAACCACATGACAACCTTGTCGTCGGCCCTGATCTGCTTGCCGCCAAGCTCGACGTCCCGAGTGGCTGTACGGCGGAAGTGGTACACCGGCGACGCCCAACGCAGGAACTCCTCCACTGCGCCCGGGATCAGCTCCGGCTGCTCCTGCAGGAGCTTCAGTTGATCTTGGTTCTCGATCAACGCGAGCATCGACTGGCTGATCGCGTGCCGCGTGGTCTCGTTACCCGCAATCACGAGCAACAGGAAGTAGTTGTCGAAGTCGCTCGCCGACAGCGGCTCACCGTCTTCAGGAGTTCGGTTCACGAGGATGCTGATCAAGTCCGTACCGTCCCCACCCTTGCGCTGTCGGGCGAGCGCGCGGCCGTACTCGAAGACCTCCAGCGCGGCTGGAGAGCGGAACGGCAGGTGCTTGTACTGATCACTGTCTGGGTCCGTGATCAAATGCTCGGTGTAGTCAGGATCGGTGTTGGCGACCATCTGGTTGCCCCAGTTGATCAACATGCCGGTATCACTAACCGGCACGTCGAGCAGGCGCACCAGGACGTTGATCGGAAAGTCAGCGCTGACCTTCTCGACAAAGTCGAATTCGGTGTTCTGCAAGGCATTGTCGACAGTGACCTTGGTCAAGCCGCGCAGGAACTCCTCGTACTTTCGCGTCAGCGGGCCCTGACTGAACTCGCGTTGGATCAGCTTCCGCAGAGCGCGGTGGCGCAGACCGTCAGTCTCAAGCATGGAGCGCCGCAGATCCATCAGATCGTCATCGACCTCCTCGAGGTTCACATACTTAGTCGACGTGAAGGTCTCCGAGTCCCGATCCACCGCATCGATGTCCTGGTACCTGGTCACCGCCCAAAAGCCTGAGTTCGGCGGCGCCTCCGGAGTCCAATGCACGGGGTCCTCCGCGCGCAGGGTGTCGAACATCGCCCAGCCCTCGTTGCGGGCAAAGGCATCCAGATCGGTCAGATCGACTTGATCAAGTGGTACGGCGGTGGGCTGCGGCACGATCTCTCCTTATCAGAGGTGGTAGGCGTACTCGCGAAACTCCCAATCGGTCACCCAGTGGTGGAAACGTTCGAGCTCATTTCGCTTGTACGTCAGGAAGGTCTCAACGAACTGCTTGCCAAGGATCCCGGCCATGTCGGCGTCCGCCTCAAACGCGTCGAGTGCCGACGCAAGATCACCCGGAAGCTTGTCTGCCTTGCTTGGGTCGTATCCATAGCCCTCAAGCGGTGGCGGAGGCTCCAGTTTGTCGCGGATGCCGAGATAGGCCGCCGCCAGCAGTCCGGCGATGGCGAGATAGGGGTTGGCGCTGGCGTCACCCAGCCGGAGTTCCATCCGGGATGCCTTGCCGCGCTCCGGCGGGATCCGCACCATCGCGCTCCGGTTGTCAAACCCCCAGTCGATCAGCCATGGAGCGAGGGTGTCTGGACCGAAACGCTTGTAGGAGTTGATGGTCGGGTTGCTGACGGCAGCCAGCGCGGGTGCGTGGGCGAGTACACCGGCGATCGCCGACTTGGCAGTCCTCGACAATCCGTCATTGGTCTTCGGGTCGTCGAACAGCGGTTGACCTGCGTCGTCCCAGGTGGAGAAGTGAATATGGAACCCGGACCCACCTTCATCGTTGAACGGTTTGGCCATGAACGTGGCCAGCTTGTCGTCCTGACGAGCCAGCTCCTGAATCGCGCTCTTGAAGCGGAAAGCGCGGTCGGCGGCATCGAGAGCTTCGGAATGCCACAGATTAATCTCGAACTGTCCGCTGGAGAACTCGTGGTTCGCTGCCACAACCTCTAGTCCGTAAGCGGAGAGGTGGCGAAGGGTACGCAGCAGCACATTCTCCGGGTCGCCCTTCAAGCCGGCCACGTAGACATTGCCGGTCGCCTCGCCGTAACGTTGCCAGCCGGTCGGATTTCTATCGGTGCGCTCCAGAACGTAGAACTCGAGTTCGGGTCCAGCGATCGGCCGCATGCCCAGCTCGGCGAATTGCTGTATCACCCGCTTCAGCACCATGCGTGGGCTTTCCTCTGAGGGCGAACCATCCGGGTTGTAGACATCGGCGATGACGTGCGCGACGCCGGGCTCCCACGGCACGAGGTGAATTGTGCTGAGGTCGGGGAAGGCAAGCACGTCGGGCAGCCCAGCATCGAGCCCGCCCTCGATATCGACGACATCGCCCATAGGCGTAGTCCCGTAGACGGACCGGCAGAAGGCCACGCCGTCCTCGACCGTACGGGCGAACCGGTTGACCAGGACGTCCCGGCCGCGTTCGGTGCCGATCAGGTCCGAGTAGCCGACACGAACGACGTCGATATTTTGCGTCACGAGTTCGGCGGCCGCGTCCTCCAGACCACTGGTGTCGAAATGAGCCACCCGAACCTCCGCGCATTGTGTGAAGTTGGAGACTGCTGCGGGTCCGTCGTTTGGGCCCGAACAGTATCGCGTTGAGGCCATTATGACAAGGGAGCCGGCACAGGCTGATTGCGGAGCAACGGTGCCGCCGAGTACCGTACGGATCCAAACGATCTCACGTCTTCCGGCTCCACAGGAGGCTGCATGACCGACGTTAAGGGTTTCTTCTACCCGCGGACCGCGAGCGGCCGATCGTCGCTGATCCCGTCACCTCCGTGGTACTACTCCGGCGACCTCCTGACCGTCGAATACCGGACTGACCCCGCTCGAGTAGCCGAGCTCCTCCCGGCTCCGCTGTCATTGGCGGAGGATGACCCTGGCGCGGTTGCCTGTATCTGGGCGGACTGGCAGTCGTGCTCATCTTCTCGTGAAGAGCTGCTGGATCCCGTACGCGCGCAATACAAGGAAGCATTCGTGGTCGTCCGCTGCAGTTTCCGGGGCGAGACATTCTCGCGCTGTGTCTACATCTGGGTGGACAAGGACTTCGCGATTGGTCGGGGCATTCACCAGGGCTATCCGAAGAAGCTGGGTTCCATGTGGCAGACCCGGCCGCATCCCTTTTCGCAGGGTGCGCCCCAGGTCGGCCCGGGCGGGGTGTTTGGGGCCACCCTCGCGGCGGGCGATCGTCGCCTGGCCGAGGCGGTGCTCACGTTGCGCGAGCAGTCGGAGACCAACGGCTTTGTCAATTCACACAAAATGGCGCATCACCGGATCGTGCCGGGCATCGCTTCCGGTGCTCCGGACGCTTATGCCGAACTGATCGAGTCAGGCTCCAGCGATTTCGAAGCGGGCCCGGCGTGGACCGGCGACGCTGAGCTACGGCTGTTCGATTCACCGACCGAGGAGCTGTCAAGTCTCAGCGTCGACGAGATCATCGGCGGTTACTACCGGCAGGTTGGTGTCGTCTGGAACGGGGGACGGACGTTAGCGACGCTCACCTAGCGTCCTGCGCCAGGAATCAGGTGCATAGGTCCGTCGTCCAGATGGATGCATCGCAAGGCCGACGAGGGAGAAATACCGGGTCGTATGTCGACCGAGTCATTGGTTTGCTCTATCGAGTACGCCCATTCCGGGCTGAAAATGGTGGTCGGAGAACGCAGCGAGGCGCCGCCTGGGCGGCGGAGATATGTGCCGGATTGCATAGGTCCGTCGTCCAGATGGATGCATCGCAAGGCCGACGAGGGAGAAATACCGGGTCGTATGTCGACCGAGGAGAACGTCGCGAGGTGCGTGCCTGGGCGGCGCGAACCGTAAGAGACTTGGGAGACACGGCATTAGCATGTCGGTCATGCCAGATCGCCATACACTCGCCGAAACCGAGAAGGCGATGAGCGCACACGTAAGCGACCTGCCAGTCAACTTCCCTGCCGCCGCCGCGGTCTCGAGCCTCTACCGCGCCGCGAACGCCGTACGCGTGCATTTGACGAACTCGGTGCTGCGCGAGCACGGACTTACCTGGACCGGATTCGTCGTGCTCTGGGTGGTGTGGATCTGGGACGGGGCGGAGACCCGGCATGCCGCAGAGAATGCTGCGATCTCGAAGGCCACGCTCACCGGGGTCGTCAAGACCCTCGAAGCACGCGGACTGATAACCCGCCGCATCAGCGAGACCGACCGGCGCCTGGTGCACCTCGAGCTGACGCCGGCGGGCCGGAATCTGATGAAGGAGCTCTATCCGGTGTTCAACGCCGCGGAAGCCGAGGTTGTGGCGGGGCTGTCGCCAAGAAGCCTGGCTCAGCTGACCAACAGCCTGCGATCGATCGTCACCGAGCTCGAGACCAAACCCAGCGTTGCCGTGAGTGAGGAGGCGAGCTGAGCGCTCAGACCTGAGCTGAGGCGCTCGCCGACGACCTCGCCTCTCGGGCACGCAGAGCCGCGGCGGCAACGAAATGACGGAACACCTCGGCCTGCACTGGATCAGTTGCGGCCGAATCTTCGGGGTGCCATTGGACGCCGAGATACCAGCCTGCATGATCTTGCAGAGTCACCGCCTCGATGACACCGTCGGCCGAGTACGCCGCCGGAGTGAGACCGGCTCCAAGCGTGGCGAT
>DASUYM010000067.1:0-24288 GCA_036377435.1 Propionibacteriaceae bacterium | reverse complement strand
AGCGTCGAGGTTCAAGTACCAGCGGCCGGCGAAGGGCGGCGGTCAGTGGACCTACGTTAAGACTTCCTACGTCCGCAAGGTGCTCGACGGCATGCAGCGACTCCAACAGGCACGGCGGTCGACAACGACCATCAGGATTGGCCGCCCCATCGAGCCATCCCCAGATGCGGAACTAGCCTCTACCATGATCATGTCGCGCGGGAGTTGCGGCTGTTGAGCTTTCCTTCTGCAGCAGCGCAGCCGCAGTCCCGGTGTCGGTGATCAGCACGTTGACCCATCCGCCGCTGACTGCCGCATGGATAGCGGTGTGTTTGCTTTCGCCGCCCGCGATCCCGATGCGCCGTGGGATCTTGCGCAGAGTGTCGGCGTCGATCCCGACAACTCGATCATCGAGATCACTGGGCACCAAGTTGCCGGCAGAGTCGAAGAATCGTTGGCAGACATCGCCGACCGCGCCGGCCATGTGGAGCCTGTCCTGATCGGCGAGGTCTGCCGCATTGCCGCTGGCGCGCAAAAGGGGTGATGGCGGAAGGCTGCCAATGCCCGCGAGCGCCATGGTCAGGCGCGTCCATTCCTTGGCGACGGATTCCATCGCCGGGTCATTCAGCAAGCTCTCACGCATGGTCCTGTTACCAACGAGAGCAGGAGCGGGTACGAAGGTCGCGGTAGCCCCCACCAGTCGAGCGAACTCGGTGAGGAGCCGATTGCCTTGGGTCTGGACTGATGAGTTGCCAAACCCTCCCATGAGCTGAATGACACTCTCTGCCCCAGGCACCCGAAAGGGCCGCATCCGATCGACGACTGCAAGCAGCGTTTGGCTCCAGCTGGAGATCCCGATGCGTTCCCCGCCCGTGAGCGTGGTTTCCAGATAGGTGGCACCGGCCGATCCCAACCCAGCGATGATCTCTTCGTCGGTCCCTTCGACGTCGACGACCACAGCTTCGGCTAAGCCGTACGTCACCTCGAGCGCCTCCTCTATCTGCGTGTGCACTCCAGGGGCCACCGCGACGACTGTGCGAACGATGCCGAGCTCAGCAGCCCGCTTGAGCAGCCGTGACACTCGCGCCTGCGAGAGGTGCAGGGTCTCTGCGATGTCCACCTGGCGTACGCCGCGTTCGTGGTACAGCCGGGCCACCTTGGTCATGAGGCGGAGTTGTCCGTCGGTCAGAGCGCGAGTCATGCCGCCCGGCGATGCCGTCATGAGATGGAGGCCTCTCCTTAATCGGGCACCTAGTGCCCACCAACTTGGATCACATCCTGCCAGGCAAGCGAATATTGATGCACTGCCCTCTACTCCACTATCCGGCGTGCTGCGTTGCCGTCACCCAAGCAGGTTCGGTCTCAGCACAGATCAGAACCGACGGCTCGTAGCGTTCAGACTCGATGGGCACATAGTTCGGCGGCCGTTCGCCTGACTTCAGCACTCGGCCGGTACGTGGATCGATCAGCCAATACTTCGAGGGCACCCGGCCGTCTGCATCGAAGAACATCCAGGGCCCGCCGTGCTCCGCATATCCGATATAAAGCTCGCCCGGATCGAGTAGGCCGCGAGTGTTCGCGGAGACGTCCCAGCAAGGGCTGGCCTCGGTGATCGGTAGGTCATCCAGAATCTTGCCCACCAGGCCGACATAGCGGCTGCCCTCGAAGTCGAGTGCTTCCTTCCAGCCAGCGCCCTGGGCCAAGAAGTACGCGCCGTGGCCTGGCTCGTCGGGGTGCAGCCGCCACGGCCACAGACTGGCCGCTCCGTACGCGACGCCCATGAGGGCACCCGCGCAGAGATTGCTCCACGCTTCGTGACCCTGCCACCAGCCTTCGGCGACTCCGTGACGGCCGGTGTGCTCATAGCTGGGTTCGCCGTTCATGATCGCCTTGGGTGGCCACTGAGCCCACATGGTCGCGAGCCGATCGGGAACATGATCGCCTGTGTGGCCGGTCTGACAAGACTGGAAATCCAGCCACTCGGCGTCTTGGTGCTCGTCGTTGCGGTGATGCGGCCGGTAGTGGATTCCGGTGGGTTGGCCGTACGCGTCCCAGGCCTGGATCTCGTGGCCTCCGGCGGCAACCTGGGGCTCGGTGCCCGGACCCATCACCGCAAGGCAGGTAGATGGCTGGGCGGGCGCCGAAGCGCGCAACGAGATACCGACAGTAGTGGGCGTACTCCCCGGGCGGCACCAGAGGGCCGGCAACATCGAGCCCTTTCCAGCCGTATCCGTGGAAGACCGGCTGCAGGACAGGGGTGATGCCATGATCGATAAGACTGTTGATGATCTTGTCGAAGTATTGGAAGTACTCGACGTTGATCTTGTTGAGTCGACGTTCGGCAAGATCATGAAAGCCGATCTCGAAGCCCTCGTCGAGGTTGCGGCCGACTGGTCCGCGAGCGTTCATATCAGGCTGCACACTCATCAGGAACACCGCGTTGAAGCCTTTGGCCTGGCGGTCTGACGCGTGGGTTTCGACGTCGGAGACCCTTGCGCGAAAGGGCATCGCCCACGCGGTGTCGAACACAAAGAATGCTGGCGATCCGTCGGCGTACCAGAAGCTGCGACCGGAGGGGTGTGCTCTGACAAACCCACGGGTCATGGCTTTGTGAGGATGATCGTGGACGGGTGGGCTGGCGAGCAACGTGCCGGAAGCGGGCGTGAAGTCCTGGTCGCCCCGGCTGGTGTGGATGCTCCACTGCCACTCGCCCTTGGGTTGTGTCGAGGCGAATCGGACGCGGTACGTGGCTCCGCCGTCCCAGAAGACCGGGCGCCGCAGTTGTCGTCCGCTGTCGTGGGTGAAGATCACCCAGGCATCGACATCGGTGTAGGGGTTGGCGGCATCGGGACCGGTGAAGGCGACCTCGACTTCACGCCACTGCGCTGCGGTCTGAGTTTTCATTAACGCTGTCCCTGGGAGTGAAACGGGTCCGGTTGATCTCGCCGGACCAGTGTTCGCGGCGTTGGCGGCGCGCGTCGGAGTCCACGATTGGACGGTAGATCCGGCCGCTGCCCCCGATCGGCCAGGCACCCTCGTGGCCGAGCGCCCGCCAGGCTAGTTTCGCAACACCGAGTGCGGACACCTCCGGGACATCAGCCACTTCGACGTCACGTCCGAGAAGGTCGGCTTGGGTTTGGACGACCAGAGCTGAGCTGGTGGCGCCGCCGTCGGCTCTAAAGACCCACGGCGGTACCGACCTCTCCTCGATCACATCCACGATGTCGCAGATCTGGTGGCCGATCGAGTCAACGGCAGCACGAGCAAGATGGGCACGACCAGTGGCCTCGCTCATGCCGGAGATGAGCGCGTGGGCGTTCCGGTCCCAATGTGGAGCTCCCAATCCGGCGAAGGCCGGGACGAGGGTGACGCCGCCACTGTCCGGCACCGTATCGGCTAGGGCCACAAGATCAGCGACGCTCCCGTCGGTGAGCAGATCCGCCGCCCATGTCAGGGTCGCTCCTGAGGACAGGATGTTCCCCTCCAGGGCGTAGGTCGGCGACGCGTCGATGACCCATGCCAAGGTCACCGGGATCCGAGCATCGCCAGCGGAAAGGCTGGCGACCGGAGCCATGACCGACGAACCCGTGCCGTAGGTCGCCTTGGCCATCCCCACCTCAGTGCAGCCCTGGCCGAACAATGCGGCATGTGAATCTGCCATCACCGCAACAATCGGTGTGCCGTCGGGCACCAGGGGGACACCGCTTGTCGCCCCGAAGCGCTGATCTGAGGCGACCGCGACGGGCAGGGTGGCGGTCGGCACGCCGAAGACATCGAGTAGGTCGGCGCTCCAATCAAGCGCAGTGATGTCGTACAGCAGAGTGCGCGAAGCGTTGCCCGCTTCGCATAGATGCTGGGCCCCGCCGGTCAGCTGCCAAACCAACCACGAGTCCACGGTCCCGAGGCGTACATCGTCAGCTGGCACCGCAGTCGGCAGGTGGTCGAGCAGCCACCGCATCTTGGGTGCGGAGAACATCGGGTCGACCCGCAAACCCGTTCGCGCGTTCACCAACTGTCCATCCTGCTCGCTGAGGGCTTGACTGCACCAGGACGTCGTACGCCGGTCCTGCCAGCCGATCACCGGGCCCAATGGCGCCCCGGTGCCGGCCCGCCAGCCGACCACGGACTCCCGCTGAGTCGAGAGCGCGACGCCGACAATCTTGGCGTCAGGGGCGCCTTCCAAACAGGCTCCCATTGCCTCGAGCACGCTCGTCCAGATCCGGTTGGCGTCCTGTTCCACCCATCCGGGACGCGGAGATGAGATACCGACTGGGGCTGAACCACCAGACACAAGCTGGCCGTCGGCGCTGATCAGGGCCGCCTTCGAGTTCGTCGTTCCCTGGTCGATCGCCAAGATCACTTGGCCTGTCGAGGTCGCCGGCACCTGCTCATCCTTCCGTGAGGCAACTCTTTCATGTCACTTTGCGGCATAGAGTTGACAAACTTGCGGTTGTGACTGAATATGCAGTAACGAATGAATAGTACACCCTTGTGTGGAGAGGTGCCATGGAGCGGGCAAGCCGCCGTCGGGTGATCATCGACAGTGACGCCAAGAACGAAGCGGATGACCAGTTCGCGATCGTGCACGCGCTCCTGTCACTATCACTCGACGTTCGCGCCCTGATCGCTGCCCACTTCGGCACCTCGCGCAGTAACCGGAGCATGGAAGAGTCGCGCGAGGAGATCGACCTGTTGCTCGGCCTCATGGGCCTCGAGCAGCCGGTGACGGTGGCTAACGGAGCACCGACAGGCATCCCCGATGAACAGACTCCGCTGGACAGTGGGGGAGCGCAGCTGATCATTGCGGAGAGCAAGCTCGCCAGCCCGAAGGGACCGTTGTTTGTCGCCTTCCTCGGGCCGTTGACCGACATGGCTTCGGCGATTCTGCTCGACCCAGGCATCGTCGACCGCGACGTTGTCGTGATCTGGATCGGCGGAGTCGGCTACGGGGGTGTTGAGACCTATCCCGGTGTTGAATTCAATCTGCGCAACGACATTGCCGCAGCGAATGTTGTCTTCGGCTCGGGTATCACGGTGTGGCAGGTGCCCAGCAACATCTACTCGCAGGTCTCGGTCAGCTATACCGAGCTGGAGGAGAAGATCGACGGCACAAGCAAACTCGCCGACTACTTGATCAGCCAGATGGTGGAGTGGAACCGAACGTACTGGCCAAAGCCGATCGAGTCTCGTTCACTGGGAGACTCACCGGCGATTTCGCTGATGCTGTACCCCCGCGGAGGCAATTTCCGCATCGTTCCTGCCCCACGATTGGGCCAGGAAGGCCACTACCTGCCCGGCTCCGGGCATCCGATCCGCGTCGTCGAGTCGGTCGACGTCCGGTTCCTGCTTGAAGACATGTTCGCCAAGATCCGCAAATTTGGTCGGGAGTCGGCGTGATCACACACTCAACCTGTCCAAACCACGCTCCATCCCAGCCACCGCTTCACCTGACGCAAGGACGTACACCCGCCGCGGGTTCATCGGCCTTTCGCTGTATTCCGGGCCTGGTGGGGCTGTATCTGGCGTTCGGGATCCCGTTCGAGGTGCTCGTTCTGCAGTCGTTCTTTCGCCAGCTGGCCGACGAGCTCATTGAGGCAGCCAAGATGGATGGCGCCGGGCCGTGGCGGATCTTCTTCACACTCGTCCTGCCGCTTTCTACTCCCGCCCTGGTTACGGTGTTCATCCTTGACGCTGTTGCGACCTGGAACGAGTTTCTTTTCGCCTTGATCTTGCTGAGCTCTGACGCGCACAAGACGATTCCGGTCGGACTGCTGAATTTCCAAGGCCAGTTCTCCAATAACAACACGGGACTGGCGGCAGGCATTTTGATCGCGGTGGTGCCGATCTTGATCGCGTACATCTTCCTGCAGCGCTGGATTGTCGGTGGTCTGACGGCCGGAGCCACCAAGGGCTGAGCGATGATCATCTGGACGCTGCCTATCGATTGGAGTCTTCAACCATGAGTGAGATGCCGGTTTTTGGTGCGGGTATCTGGCACTTCGCCACATACAAGGACCGATACGCGACCGAGGGCTACGGCCCGCCGGTCGGGCTGCTGGAGCAGATCGATAAGGCCGGCGCGGTCGGAGACCTTTCTGTCGTCGACTTGAACTGGCCGTTCGCGGGGTTTGACGGGACGCTGGACGACGTCAAAGCGGCGCTGGAGCGCAACGGGCTCCGCGCCGTCGCCATCACTCCCGAGATCTATAACCGTGATTACGTCAAGGGCTCGATCACCAACCCGGACCCGGCCGTACGTGCCCAGGCGCTCAAGCTGTTGAACGAGGCCACCGAGTTGGCCAAGGAGCTTGACTGCGACTACGTCAAGCTCTGGTTCGGTCAAGACGGTTGGGACTATCCCTTCCAGGTGGACTACGGCGACATCTGGCGACTGGCGGTCGATGGTCTGCGCGAGCTTATTTCGCCTCATCCAGAGATCAAGTTCGTGATCGAGTACAAGCCGCGCGAGCCACGTAACAAGATCATCTTTCCGAACGCCGCCCGTACTTTGCTCGCCATCCAGCAGGTTGGCTTGGACAATCTCGGGATCCTGCTTGACTTCGGCCATTCCATGTACGGTCTGGAAACGCCCGCCGACGCCGCGCAGTTGTGCATTGACGCGGGTCGGCTATTCGCGATCGACGTCAACGACAACTTCCGTGGCTGGGACGACGACATGGTGGTCGGCTCGGTGCACCTGGTCGAGACGTTCGAGTTCTTCTACACGTTGCGCAAGAACAACTGGGAGGGCGTCTGGCAGCTTGATCAATTCCCATTCCGGGAGGACAGCGTCGCAGCCGCCAAGGCAGCCATCCGTTTCCTCAAGGCTCTCCATGGGGCGCTCGACGCGTTGGACAAGGAGGCGCTGCGCGCCGCCCAGGCCTCTCATGACGCGCTCACAGCGCAACGGCTCGTCCAGGACGTCCTGTTGAGCTCCATGGCGCGTACCCGCGAAAGCCAGGACGTGAACGTATGACCGCGTTGGCTAAGGAGCATGTCACGCTGCCGGTCTTCCACCGGCTGCCACACGCGCATCGGGACGAGCAGATCGCGAACATCGCCGAGGCGGCGCGGCAGATCCGCATTCAGGACGTGAAGCTGGTCCATTACGCGGGAGCCGGCCATATCGGTGGTGATCTTTCCGCCATCGACATTCTCGCGACGCTCTACGGCGCAGTCCTGCATGTCACGCCGGAGACCGTCGATGATCCTGAGCGGGACCGATTCATCCTTTCGAAGGGCCACATTGCCGGAGCTCTGTATGTCACGCTGGCTGCTTTTGGCTTCATTCCGGTTGAGGATCTGGCTACCTTCCTGAAGCCGCTGTCCAAGCTAAGCGGCCACCCGAACCGCAATTACGTTCGCGGCGTCGAGGCCAATACGGGTCCGCTCGGACACGGCCTGCCGATCGCGGTCGGCCACGCGCTATCGGCCAAGCTGGACGTGTCCCGCCGGCGTACCTATGTGCTGGTTGGGGACGGCGAACTACAGGAGGGCAGCAACTGGGAGGCCATGATGGCCGCCTCCCACTACGAACTGGACCGGCTCACCGTGATCGTGGATCGCAACCGGCTGCAGCAGGGGGCGACAGTTCGTGAGACGAATGATCTTGAGCCGCTTGATCAAAAGGCGACGGCATTCGGTTTCGCTGTCGTTGAGGTGAATGGTCATGATCATGCCGAGCTGTTCGACGTGTTGTCGTCGGTGCCGTTCCGGCCGGGGAAGCCCACTTTCGTGATCGCGCACACGCACAAAGGCCACCCGATCTCGTTCATGAGCAACAACGCGGCGTGGCATCACAAGGTCCCGTCGGCGGAGCAGCTGGAGTTGGCGCTCGACGAGCTCACCGCAGTCGATCGCCGAGGAGGCGCAGCATGACCGACACGGTTCCCAAGATCTCGATAGCCGATAGGCCGCGCTTCGACTGCCGCAACGCGTATGTGGAAACGCTGGCCGAGTTGGCGCACGAAAACCACCGCATCGTCGGGGTCGTGAATGACTCCGTCGGCTCAAGCAAGCTGGATGCATTCAAGAGGGCTTTTCCTGATCGGCTGATCAATGTGGGTATCGCCGAGCAAGACATGGTTGGCGTGGCCGCCGGACTCGCCAACGGCGGTCGCATTGCTTTCGTTTCTGCCGCATCCTGCTTCCTGACCGCACGAGCGCTGGAACAGATCAAAGCTGACGTGGCGTACTCGAATCGCAACGTGAAGTTATGTGGCATGAGCCCGGGAATGGCGTACGGAGAGCTCGGCCCCACCCATCACTCCATCGAGGACATCGCCTGGTTGCGGGCCATCGACAACATCACCATTGTGGTGCCAGCCGATCCGATCGAGACGGCCGCCGCCATGCGCTGGGCGGCAGAGACGGAAGGCGCAGTGTTCATTCGCGTCAGCCGGATGAGTGTCCCGGAGGTGTATCCGGCGGACTACGCATTCGTGCCCGGCAAGGCGGTGACTCTCCGCGACGGTGCTGACGTCACCTTGATCAGCAACGGTACAGTGCTCTGGCGTGCTCTGGTCGCAGCCGAGCAACTCGAGGACGAAGGCATCTCCGCACGGGTGATCGCCATGCCCACCGTCAAACCGCTCGATACTGAAGCCGTGTTGCAAGCCGCTCATGAAACGCGTGGCATTGTCACCGCCGAGGAAGCCACTGTTGCTGGCGCCCTGGGAGGTGCAATCGCGGAAACCGTCGTGCAGAACCATCCGGTCAAGATCAAGATCTTGGGCGTCCCAGAGTTCGCACCCACAGGTTCGGCTGGCTTCCTGCTGGATCGCTACGGCATGTCCCCTGAAGGGATCGCGGAGGCGGCCCGCGGACTGATCAAATAGAGCTTGATCAAAGCGGGGCCGCCTTGAGGCGCGCGGGGAGCCTGCTCACGGATACCAGCCGGCCAGCACTGCCACGAGGAGAACGATGAAGAAGCCTTCGAGTCCATGCACGATCACACCCATCCAGAAGCTGCGGTAGCGTCTGGCTGCCCAGGCGATGCCGAAGGAGCCAGCGATCATGCTGGGCCAAGCCCAGATCTTGTGCACGTGGTAAAGCCCGAAGAGCACCGTGTTGGCGACCCAGTCCCAGCGGCCGAAGACGCCGGCCATGCGAGGCAGCAGCACGCCACGGAAGAGCAGTTCCTCGCCGAGGATGTAATTGAAGATCATGCTTGTCAGCGCCATGCCGAGAATCCACCACTGACCCTGGAATTGTGGATCGGCCAGCGCTTGAGCGTTCGCATACGGGGGCTCGTCGAAGGCTGGTAGCCAGTTGGACCACGCAACATCCAGCCGGGTGGCCAGATATACGCCCAGGCCATTGGCTGCGAAGGCCGGCAGTGCCCACAAGAACAGCACCTTTCGTGGTCTGCCAGTGCGTGGACTGCGCGGCAGATTGAGCCAGATCCGCTTTTTGAGCGTGGGCCAGTGCAGGCCACCCAGCTCGTGCCGCAGCACCGCCAGCGAGACCACGAACTGCCACATCATTCCGACGATCATGAGCATCCAGTGCACAAGTCCGGGGTGCAGGGATGTGTGAGGGATGATGGCCGGGCCCACCACCCAGGCCAGCACTGCCATCGGGGCAGCCACGGACGCCCAGATGGCCAGAATCTTCGTCAAGGAGTACTGCTTGGCATCTGCCGCGCCCTCGACCCGCGCCGGTAACGACCCTGTGTTTGTCATGTCTTCAGCCTCGCGAGAAGGCGGATTGCGCACATCGGCCGAAAGTCTCGAGATCGCCGCCGGTCGTACACCGCGCGGATGATGCTCTGTCCTACTGGAGGATGATGTCGCTGAACCGCTCCAACTTGTCGGTACCCAGTTGAGCTATAGCCGACCTAGTTTCTGACAAGTCGGCGAACTAGAGCTCGGCGATGAGCTCCTCCAACTCGTCGTGGCTGAGTGCCATGCCTTGGAACGCCGCCAGCGTGTGCATGGGCATCGTGCCGATCACCTTGATCAATTCCGGATCCTGCAATAGCCGCATGTCCCGCTTGCTGACCAGCTCGCGGCCACGCTCATCCTCCAACCATTCGTGAAGGGTGGAGTCGGGCCCGAGCGGCAGGGACAGACGAGGCGCGTCAAGAGTGATCGTTTCGGTGGCGACCAGGTCGCGCGACGAGCTGCCAACCGCAATCATGAACTCACCGGACTCCACCACCCACCGCTCGAAGCGCCTGGACCAAAAGGCGAACGCTCGCTCATCGAGCTGGCAGCTCACTTGCCGCGTCTCGCCCGGCTCGAGATGCACTTTGACGAACCGCTTCAGCTCCCGCAGTGGCCGCGCCACGGACGCCTCGATGTCCCCGACGTAGACCTGGACCACCTCTGCGCCCGCCCTCTGACCCGTGTTGCTGACTGATGCCGTGACCGTCACCGCAAGATCGCCGTCTGCCACCGAGCCGGTGGCGGAGACCTGGACATCGTCGATCCGGAAGTTCGTGTACGACAGCCCGAATCCAAATGGGTAGCTCACCGGCTGGATGAGCCTGTCGTAGGCGCGGTAGCCGATGAAGATTCCCTCGCCGTACTGAACGATGCCCTCCTCTCCTGGGAAGTTCAGGTACGAGGAGTTGTCCTGTAGTCGTATGGGAATGGTCTCGGCCAGCTTGCCGGAGGGGTTGGCGACGCCCAGCAGCAGATCGACGGCGGCTCCGCCGGCCGCCTGCCCGGACAGCCAGCACTCCAAGATCGCGGCTACCCTGTCCTCCCACGTTGAGACCCGGACCACACCGCCGTTCGCCAAGATCACGATCAGCCGATCATGTACCTCAGCCAGCGCATGCAGGAGCACCAACTGGTTGGCGGGCAGATCGATATGGATCCGGTCGAAGCCCTCAGACTCGTCCTCGCCAGGCAGGCCGAGGAACACCAGCACATGATCAGCTCCGCGTGCCAGCTCCACCGCCTCTTGCAACAGCTGCTCCTCGCTCTCGGTGGTCCCGGTGCCGAAACCGGCAGCAAACCGCACGTCGGCGCGGCCGGCAAGTGCCGACTGCAACTCATCCAGTGGCACATCGAGCCGGGTGGGGTTGACCTGCGAGCTGCCCGCACCCTGATAGCGCGGCGTACGGGCAAATTCCCCGATCACCGCCACCGTGCTGCCCGGCTCCGGCTCAAGCGGCAGCACATTGCCGTCGTTCTTCAGCAGCACCGCTGACTCATGAGCCGCACGGCGAGCCAGTGCATGATGATCATCAGGATCGAACGAAGTGTCCTCATGAAGCGCGGGCTGGGACCGGTCAACCAGATACAGCACCCGGCTCGCCGATTCGTCGAGGATGGACTCCTCCAGTGACCCGTCGCGTACGGCGGCGACGATTGCCGTATCGCTGACGCCGAGATTCGGCGGCATCTCAAGATCAAGACCGGCCTTGAGCGCGGCAACCCGGTCATGCACCGCACCCCAGTCCGAGACGACAAGGCCCTCGAAACCCCACTCCTCGCGCAACACCTCAGTCAACAGCCAGTGGTGCTCGGAGCAGTAGATGCCGTTTACCTTGTTGTACGCGCACATCACGGTCCACGGCTGGGAGAGCTTCACCACTCGCTCGAACGCCGGCAGGTAGATCTCCCGCAAACTCCTCTCATCGACCTCAGCGCTGACCCGAAGTCGATCATCCTCCTGATTGTTTGCTGCATAGTGCTTGAGTGAGGTACCAATCCCTTGGCTCTGGGTGCCGTGCACCATAGCGGTCGCGAGTTCTCCGGACAGCCACGGATCTTCGGAGACATATTCGAAGTTCCGCCCGCACAGTGGGGACCGTTTGATGTTGATCCCTGGTCCGAGCACGACCGAAATGCCCAACCTCTTCGCCTCTCGGCCCAGAGCCTCACCTACTGCCCGAAAGAGCTCCAGATTCCAGGAGGAGCCCAACGCCGAGGCTGTCGGAAAACACGTAGCAGGCGCGCTGCCGCCAATTCCAACATGGTCGGCCTCCTCCAGTTGGGCGCGCAGACCGTGCGGACCATCGGAGAGCATGATTGGAGGGATGCCGAGGCGTTCCACCGGCACCGTGTGCCAGAAATCTGAGCCCAGGCACAGCGACGCCTTCTCCTCCAGCGTCAGCTCTGAGAGTCGACTGATTGAGTCATTTGCGGCTTCGGACACGACGAACCCTCCCAAGAAGAATGGAACCGGACGCCTCAATCACATCATCGACAGATCAGCTGAGAGTTTTGGGCCCGTGCTAGCGCTGGACTCGACGACACTAGGGATGGTTGACCATGACTAGTTCCCCCGCGACCAAAGTCGCCGTCGTCGGAGGTGGCGTGATCGGCGTATCCACTGCCCAGCAGCTAGCGCGAGCCGGTGCGGACGTGATCTTGCTCACCGAGAGCTTGCTCGCCAGCGGCGCATCCGGGCGTTCCTTGTCTTGGTTGAACGCCGCTGGCATGTGGAGAGAGCCCTACCATCGGCTCCGCATGGTCGGCATTGACCGCTACCGAACTCTGTCGGCTCAGAGGCCGGACGCCCGCTGGCTGCGCTTCGCGGGCGGTCTCGCCTGGTACGCCGACGACAAGGGCGAGGAGTTGCGCCGACGACATGATCATGAGGTGGCTCATGGCTACGACAGCCACCTGTTGGCTCCCAACCAAGTCAGCGCTCACGTTCCAGGCGTAAATGCGGCAGCCATTCCTGAGTCAGGCGCCCTCTGGAATCCCGGCGAGGGATGGGTAGACCTGCCAAGCCTTGTGCAGTTCTTGATCAAGGACTTTGTGGAACGCGGTGGACAGCTCATCACAAGCGCTGGGCGGTGCGCTGTCCGAGCCAATGGCAGCTCAGTGACCGGCGTAGTGACCGGAGCCGGGGAGCTCGTTGGGGCAGATGCTGTGGTCTTGGCAACAGGCGCTGCCGTGCCGGCCATGATCGCTGATCTTGGTATCACCATCCCAGAGGCCACGCCAGTCTCACTTCTGGTCACAAGCCGATCCGTGCAGCACCCACTTCGGGCAGTTCTCAACACTCCGCGGGTCTCTTTGCGTCCCACCCCCGACCGCGCGCTGGCGGTCGACTCCGACTGGGCACACGCCCACATCACGCGCGCCGCGGACGGCAGCTATGAGGTGCCACCGGCGATCATTGAGTCGTTGCTCGCCGAGGCGTCTCTGGTCCTGCACGGTGCGCCGAAGCTCACGGCCGCCTGGTGCGGGATCGGCCCAAAGCCGGTACCTGGCGACGGGGAGCCTGTCCTCGGCCGCGTCGACGATGTAAACGGTCTCTACCTCGCCTTCACGCACAGCGGTGCAACACTCGGACTGGTCGCAGGCGAACTTCTGGCGTACGAAATCATCACCGGTGTCTCTCACCCCATGCTGGCCGAATTCAACGTCCGACGCTTTCGCTCAGCCGGTGCTGACGCAGTATCCCGGCGGCATTGAGTACGACCACCCACACGAGCACGATGACGCCCACCTGGGCCCACTGCTGAGCGTTCATTTGGCCGGATAGCAGGTTCTGCACCGACGCGAAGGGCGCAAGCCACGCCTGAACGCCATGAAGTGCGGGGATGGCACCGGCAACGATCCAGAGTCCGAGCGGGACTGCGACGTCCGCCACGATCGCAAGTGCACTCGACCCGAGCAGCAGACCCCAGCCGGCACCCGACAACTGAGCGATCAGCTGTACCAGCATGCTGCCGAGGATGATCATGCCAATAACGCCCCAGCGCCCGTCATCCGCTGCGGGCGCGGCCAGTCTGGTCGCGAGTACAGAGATCAGGACACCATAGGACGCCCCGGCCAAGGCGATGATCGCGCTGGCCAGCAGTTTCGCGGTGATGATTGCGTCAGGTGAGATGCCCAGAGCAAAGGTCGTTGGGGAGGCTCGGCGCCCGAAATCTGCGGTCATCAGCAAGACGCTCACGAATGGCAGCGGCAGGGATATCGCGCTCTGAGTGAAGAAGGAGATCATCGGGAGGGTGTGGTCGTGGGCCGGTCCCGTGAAGGCCACCAATCCGGCGCTGAGCAATCCCAGCACGCCAGCGGCGATGAGCAACCAGCGACGGGCCGGGGTGCCGACAACCTTGCGTAGCTCCAGCAAAGTCACGCAAGCACGATCAGTCATCCTGCGACTCATGGCGGATCTAGGGCGAGGCTGAGCAGTGGTGGCCTGTGGGTGTAGTGATTTCTCGGCAGACTCAGAGTGCTGTGACCGGTGCCGTGTGCTCGAAGAAGAACCGCACCATCTCGGCGGAGGCGTCCGGCCCCTGGGCATCGGTGTATGAACCCACCGGACTGCCGCCGAACCAGGCGTGTGAACCGCCGTGAACGATCCATTGCTCGGCGACAACCTGGCCGTCCACGTCTCGGTACATCCTGCGGCGATGGCTACGGCCGGGATTGTCTCCGCCGTCGGTCGTGGCCGGCACCGGCGGGCCAGCACCCCGATCGAAGCCGGAGCTCGCCGCGACGCGGGACGCGATGAGCCTGTCGGCGTTGATGGGCGCGACGATGGTGTCTCGGTCGCCGTGGAAGACGATGAGCGGCATGTCAATGCCAGCCCCGGCTGTCCCACCGTTCTGCATCGCCGCGAACGCCGACGGGAGGTCGTGTGCGGCGCGATGCGCAAGCCCGCTGTGGATACCTGCGGCGGCGTACAGGTCCGGGTAGGTCGCGGCCATGACTGCGGCCATGGCGCCGCCCGCGGAGAACCCGGCGACATAAACGCGCGCCTGATCGACGGCATAGTCGCTCATGACCTGACGAGTGATGGCGGCGAGAATCGCCGGCTCGCCCGCGTCACGCTGCTGGTCGCCGGCACGGAACCAGTTCCAGTAGCGGCCATTGTTCGCCGCAGTCGACTGCTCGGGATAGGCGACAATGAACGTATGCAGCTCGGCCAGGTCGTTCATCCGGGTACCGGCGGCGAAGTCCGTCGCGTCCTGGCGGCCACCATGCAACATGACAACGAGCGGTACGGGCTCGCCGGCGTAACCAGTAGGGATATAGAGGTCGTACGTCCGCGACCCGGCGGCGCCGGTGTGGGTGAGGTGGCGGATCTCGCCGCCGGGCGCGCTTGCCGCAGTCGCCGCGGCAGCGGAGCCGCCAGGCTGGACCAATCCAGGCAGGCCCAAGGGGGAGTTGCCCGCGAGTCCGACAGGTAGGTCCACCGGCAGGCGGGTCTGCAACCCGTCGAGCAGTCCACCGGCTTGAGGCAGACCGCTTGGATGGGCCTTGAGCAGGCTGTGCAACATCCCGGTCGGCTGTGCTGGCGCCGCTTGACCAGCCCCTCCAAGACGTTGTTGGAGCAAGGCAGTCGCCTCGGTCAGCCGCCCGTCGCGGGTGAGCCGTAGTGCATCGGCCATGGTGGCATTTAAGTCGTCATTCATGATCAGATTCCTTTCCCTTTTACACAGTTCTGGGTGCCAGCGCCGCCTTGACCGCCTGCGGTGCACGAAATGCCCCGAGGACTTCTACCGACGTGATCGTCGCTAGCGCGAGCTCGGGCGTGACGTCGTCGTCGATGGTCGCGAGCCCCAAGACGCGAAGGTCGACGGTATGACCGGCGGCGCGAAGCTCCTCGAGGTTGCGTCGGCTGAAGTGCTGGGTGCCGAGGGTGATCGTTCGCCGCGCCACGGTTTGGTCCACGGCGCCTGATCTCGTCTCGAGTTGGCGGCGGATCGCGGTGCGGATGAAGTCCGTGCGGTTCGCGTAGAAGCCCTCGTTGACGAGCAAATCGATCTGGCCGAGATCTATCAGGCCAATGTTGATCGTGATTTTCTCACTCTTGTCGACCTGGGTCATGCTCGGCCTTTCGGGCTTAGGTTCGTGCACCATCCGGACACCATCTGGATAACATCTTCTCACCATCCATGTGGATGGTGTCAAGCCGCGCAGCCTCAAACCCTCGATGAGCAAGTCAGCGTGATACCGGGCCAGTCAGCTTCGCTACAGGAACTGCGTGTCGAGCTCAGACTCGTCACCGACGAGGTGGTCACAGGTCGGGCAATACCATCTGGCCTCGATCGGGGTTCCGCAGGCCGCGTGCCGGGGTGCTTCGGCAGCGACCGCGTGACGGGCACCCCAGTGCGCGAGCATGCGAAGCGCCCCCGCAAGCTCCATGCCCTCCGCGGTCAGCTCGTAGGCCGCCCGAGGCGGCCGTTCGATATACGGTCGTGAAACCAGGAGTGCATCGCGCTCGAGCCGCTTGAGGCGCTCTGACAGGATGTTCGGCGCGATCCCTGGAATCTCCTCCAGCAGGTCGTTGAAGCGCCGAGGCCCGGCAAGCAGCGCCTGCACGACGAGCAGGGTCCACCGATCCCCTACGCGGATGAGAGCCTCGGCGAGTGGGGATGACGCACGATCACGCATGGCGGATTCCCGTTCGCTCATGGGCCAACCGTATCCGGAGGGCTTGACGTTGCCGGAGTGAGTAGTAAATTGCAAGTTACTACCAACGCGAGGAAGTGGGAGGAAGTGGCATGGGAGCGCTCGACGGGATCCAAGAAGAGATCCAGCAGGTAGCCGAGCAGGCCGGCAATGCGGTCGTCGG
This sequence comes from Propionibacteriaceae bacterium, assembly GCA_036377435.1. Taxonomy (GTDB): domain Bacteria; phylum Actinomycetota; class Actinomycetes; order Propionibacteriales; family Propionibacteriaceae; genus Microlunatus. The sequence goes on along the minus strand of DASUYM010000067.1, from coordinate 7,815 downwards.
CATTGGGCAACGTTGGGGCGTCGGGTCCGGCGTGGTGCTGGGCAACGGTCAAGTACTGACAAATGCACACAACGTACGCGGCGACGAGGTCACCGTCACATTCCCCGACGGGCACACGGCGGCCGGGCGGGTCCTGGGGCTGGATGTCGACGGAGACGTAGCGGTCATTGGGGTCGATACCGGAGATCTGCAGGCCATCGAGTGGGCGACCGACGGCGCACCGGGAATCGGCGCCCCCGTCTTCGCTCTGTCTAATCCAGGTGGACGAGGGCTGCGCGTCACACTCGGTTTCATTACAGGTGTTGAGCGCAGTTTCCGAGGGCCTCGTGGCCGCCGTATCACCGGAAGCATCGAGCACGATGCCCCGTTGCTACCAGGTTCGTCCGGCGGGCCGGTAGTCAGCCGCGAGGGACGACTGCTGGGGCTGAACACGCACCGGCTGGGCGAAGGCTTCTACCTGGCGATCCCAGCGGACCAGACCCTCCGAGCTCGGGCGGAAGCCCTCGCCCGTGGCGAGGCGAAAAGCCGGGCCCGACTTGGCGTCGGCGTAGCGCCATCTCATGTCGCCAGGGGACTGCGGCGCGCCGTCGGTCTACCGGATGCGGATGGGCTGCTGGTTCGCCTCGTCGAGGACGACAGTCCAGCGTCGCGGGCCGGGCTTGCCGTCGGTGACTTAATCATCCGAGCGGCTGGCCAACCCGTCGGTGGCACCGACGATCTGTTCCAGGCGCTTGAGACGGCAGCCGACGGTGTGATCGAGTTGGTGATTCTCCGCGGCGCCGACGAGCGGACTGTTGAAGTACAGCTGGGCGCCGAGTCGAGTCAGTGATCAGTACGCGTCGCCGTAGCGCAGGCCACGGCCGAATCTGAAGAGCGGGTCGGCGGTGTCGAAGGGCATATCAGAACGACTGGCTTCCACGGCGGCCATGGATCGGGGCAGATCGAAGGGCAGCGAGCCCTCTGGCTGGGCGGTGCCGAAGACGACGTCGAGGAAGGCCTCGTCGCTGCTGCCGTAACTGCCCAGAAGTGCGGCTGCCTCACCGGCGAGGTCGGTGAGCACCGCGGGGCGGTCAAGATAGACGTCAATGATCGTGGTTACCGCCGAGCAAATCGCGGCGTGATGATCACGTTCCTCGGCGGGGAACTCCAACGATCCGGCGTGGAACATCGCCTCGAATCCGCCGAGACGCGGCTCGTACGGAGCATTGAGGCGTAGCAGCGCTACGTCAGCGTCGGCTGGGTTGTCGACAACTTCGCCGTACGAAGAGGCGACATCCTCGGAGACGCCCTCCAGATATATCCGCTGGCCCTTCCTGAGCGGAAGGATCTGATCGTTGTTGGTGAGCAGCGTGTACGCCCGACGCTGGGCGTCCGCGCCAGCAGCAACGAACTCGGGCTTGCCAACTGTGACTGCTGCCTGGTCAGGGTCGACGTACGGATTGTCGAAAAGCCCGAGGATGAACTTCTCTCGCAAGAGCCGGCGCACTGATACGTCAATGCGGTCCTGAGTGATCCGGCCTTGCTCCACGAGTTGGACGACGAGCTCGGGACGCGCCTCGCCGCCAAACTGGTCGCAGCCGGCGTTCAAGATCATCTCTACGCGCGACAGCTCGTCTAAGTGCTCCACTCCCCAGGCTCGTGCGGGCATCGGCTGGCCCAGGATGGTCGTATCTGTAACCAGGCCCCAGTCGGTGCACACGATGCCGTCGAAGCCCAGTTCTCCGCGCAACAGATCGGTGATGATTGCTTTGTTGAACGCAAAGGCAACCTCCTCGTACTGAGTACCAATCGGCATCCCGTAGTAGGGCATGATTTGGGGTGCGCCCGCGGCGATGGCTGCGCGAAATGGTTTTAGATGGTAATCGAAATTATCTCCGGGATATACCTGTTCCCGGCCGTACGCGAAGTGCGGATCCTCACCGTCTAATTGCGGCCCGCCGCCAGGAAAATGCTTGGTCATCGTCGACACGGATTCTGGTCCTAGCTGTTCGCCCTGGAAACCGCGGATGTACGCCTGCACCAGCGTGCTGGTGAGATCTGCATCCTCGCCGAAACCGCCGCTGATCCGAGACCAGCGCGGCTCCGTGGCGAGGTCAATCTGCGGATGCAGGGCCAGGCGGAGACCCACCGCGAGGTATTCCTGCCGAGCGATGTCTGCAAAGCGTTCCACGAGCTCAAAGGAGCCAATCGCAGCCAAACCCAGTGTTTCCGGCCATTGGGAGAAGATGCCTGCCGCCGCAGCAGTACCAACGTTCTCGGTGAAGTGGTTCCGCGGGTCTGTCGACAACGTGATGGGAATACCGAGCCTGGTGCTTGCAGCCAGCTCTTGCAGCCGGTTGTGCCAGTCCGCAAGCGTCCCGGCGTCGTCGGCAGCCCGGACGACATTGAAGTGGGTGAGCAGCTGGTCGTTGATCATGTGCTCAGCACTCTCCACCCGGAATGTGGAGTCTGGCTCTGCAAGATCACCGGAGCCGACCACGATCATGGTCTGGAACAACATCCCCGCCTTCTCGGCCAGAGTCATGGCATGGAGGAGATCATCAACTCGCTGGTCCACAGTCTCGGCTGCCGTACGTTCCGTCATGTCCTGATCATTTCTCACCGAGTCTCTTGTGGCTATGGAGCACATGGGCAGATAATCCCGGCAGGGGCACGTTGGTCCGCGGATAGCGAGGAGACGGCGCATGACTCGGCTTGACACCAACTTCTTCGACTACAGCATCCTCTTCATTTATTTCGCGTTGGTGGTCGCCATCGGAATCCTTGCTAGGAGAGCCATCGCTACCAGCGAGGATTTCTTGCTCTCCGGGCGTTCGCTGACCGCCTGGATCACAGGTCTGGCATTCATCTCGGCCAACCTTGGTGCGATCGAGATTCTCGGCATGGCGGCGAATGGTGCCCAATACGGCCTCTCGACTGTCCACTTTTATTGGATAGGCGCGGTACCGGCCATGGTTTTCCTTGGCCTGGTCATGATGCCGTTCTACTACGGCTCCAGAGTCCGAAGCGTGCCGGAGTATCTGCTCCGCCGATTCAATCCGGCGACACACCTATGGAACGCCCTCACATTCGCCGTCGCCTCGGTCCTCAGCGCCGGTGTCAACTTGTACGCCATGGCGCTCATCATTGAGGTTCTGCTCGGCTGGCCGACTTGGGTGTCCGTCGTTGTCTCTGCAGGTTTCGTGCTGGTCTACATCTTCCTGGGTGGGCTGTCGGGTGCCATCTACAACGAAGTCCTCCAGTTCTTCGTCATTATCGCGGGCCTGATCCCAATCGTGATCATCGGCCTCAAGGACATGGGCGGCTGGAGCGGCTTAATGCAGAAGGTGACGAGCCAGCCTGGAAAGGAGAACCATTTCGAGACCTGGGCAGGCACCTCAGTCGGCAACTGGACCAACCCGCTGGGCGACTGGATTGGCATTGTCATGGGCCTGGGGTTCGTGCTGTCCTTCGGCTACTGGACCACGAACTTTGCCGAGGTACAGCGGGCGCTTTCGGCAAAGAACCTTTCGGCCGCCGAGCGTACGCCACTGATCGGGGCGTTCCCGAAGATCTTCATCCCCGCCCTGACCATCATTCCAGGCCTGATCGCCGTCGCGCTGATCCCGAACCTCGGTACCGGGGATCTGGACTATAACTACGCGATCCCCATTCTCATGAACGAGTACCTTCCGAACGGGACGCTCGGTATCGCGCTGGCTGGCCTGCTGGCGGCGTTCATGGCCGGTATGGCGGCCAACGTGAGCTCCTTCAACACCGTGTTCACCTACGACATCTGGCAGGACTACGTACGCAAGCACCGGCCCGATAACTACTATCTGAACGTCGGCCGGGTGGTCACGGTCGCCGGCGTCTTGATCGGCATCGGGACAGCGTTCATAGCGGCTGGGTTCAGCAACATCATGGTCTACATCCAGTCGCTCTTCTCGTTCTTCAACGCGCCGGTGTTCGCGACCTTCATCATCGCGATGTTCTGGAAGCGCACGACCCCGTGGGCCGGCTTCTCCGGACTCGTCGCGGGGTTCCTCGCGGCCTTGTCGTTCCAATACCTCATCGGGCCGAATATCGCGTACTTCTATCCGGGTGGTGACACCTCTGGTGAGATCAACGCCCAGATGCTCAACTTCTATGGAGCCATCGCAGCCTTTGTCGCCGACGCGGTCGTGACGGTGGTCGTCACCCTGTTCACCAAGCCCAAGCCGATTGAGGAGCTCGCCGGACTAGTCTGGGGTGTCCCGGATCCTGATGCGGGCGATCCGCACGAAGGCTATGTACGCCGCTGGTGGGAGTCGCCGAAGCTGCTCGGCTTCACCGCTCTCGGTATTGTCGCCGTTCTGTCGATCATCTTCATCTAACGGAAAGGAGAAGATGAGACCCATGGCTGAGTCAGACTCGACCCCCCGCCGTCATCTGCCACACGGATACGACAAGCTGCCACCCGATTTTCACAAGGTAGATACGCGTCCGGAGGGTGCCAGGGAGAGCGATGAGTGGGAGGTTACCCACTCCGCAGCCAGCAAGCTGTTCGATCTGCGGTATTTGATCGGTGGTCTGTTCACTGTCTACGGGCTCATGCTCACTATTGCCGGATTCTTCACCTCAGATGCCGACAAGGCGAAGGCAGCAGATATCAACATCAACCTCTGGCTGGGTCTGTTCATGTTGCTGATCGGCATCTTCTTCCTGGTCTGGGCGAGGCTCAGTCCACAGAAGCCGCCCGAACCGAACCTGACCGGCACCGACCGGCCGATGATGCATCACTGACCTTTCGAGTCGGGAGTAGCGCCGCGGCAACGCCGAGAGCCGCGGCGGCGGTGCCGGCGATCACCATGCCGAACCCATTGAAGGCTGCGGCGACGTAACGGCGATCCTCGATCAGCCGGACGGTTTCGAAGCTGGCTGTGCTGAACTTCTGCCACCGGTCGACAACGCTACTGGTCGAACCGCCAAGGCATCGGCTCCGGACCGGGCGTCAGCAGTGAGAAGGGCGGGTCGTCGGGACGTGTTCAGGCCGTGTCTCCAAGTACGGCGACCAACTGATCGAAAACCTGAGGTGAGCCAGCGACAATGGAGCCGCCGTGGAGCAGGCTGTTCTCCGAGACATAGTCGTTCACGCTGACGCCAGCAGACCTGCAGACCCCGATAGCCCCGAGACAGTCCCAGGGGTAGATGTGCGCCTCCACGTAGCCGATCAGGCGTCCACAGGCAACGTCGCATAGCCCAAGTGCTCCTGAGCCGCTTCGGATGAACATTCCACCGGCCCGCAGTAGGCGGTCGAGCACTGGAACAACCTGCTCCGGGCGGAGCCGTGGATTACATCCAAGGAAGGTGAGGCCGTCACCCAGTGACTGCGCCTCGCGGGGGGCAATCGGCCGTCCATTAAGTTCAGCCATTCGCCCAACGCCGCCGATGAAGAGCTCGCCCGCCGCCGGATTATTGACCATTCCGAGCCTCACCTCGTTCGAGTGGACGTAGGCGATCGAAATGCACCAGCTACTCAGCCCACTGAGGAAGGGTTGTGTGCCGTCAATCGGGTCGACAACCCAGATTCCGGAATCCTCACCGCCTTTCACATGGCCGGTTTCTTCTCCGAGATAGGCGTCTTCGGGGTATGCGGCGATGAGGCGCTTTTTGATAAGAGTCTCCACAGCGAGATCTGCCTCAGAAACCATGTCCTGTGCGCCCTTGCTGATGATCGAGAGCTCGGCCACGTTGGCAAAGTACTGCAGCGCCAGATCACCGGCCTCCATGATCAAGTTCTCGGCAAACTCGAATCGCTCCTGCTCGTTCGTTGATGTCATAGTGATCATCTCCACAACCAGGCGGCGCCTCGTACGCCACTGGAGTCACCGTGCATTGCTCGGGCGATTGGGGTGTAGAAGCACGGTGAGAATGTCTCCTCGGCCAGCCTCCCGGGCAAGTCGTCATAGAGCTCAGTGATATTTGCCATGCCACCTCCGATGACCAAGATGTCGGGATCGAGGACGTTGACAACCAGGGACAGTCCCCGGGCTACCCGATCGACATATCGACTCCACACAAGCTTCGCCAGTCGATCGCCGTGCCTCATCCGGTCCACGATCTCGACCGGTCCTAGGGGCTCGGAGGTGGCCAAATCGATGCTGGCGTGCTGATGGTAGTCGCGCGCAAAGGACCAGCCCGAGACCCATCGCTCGAGGCATCCGTTTCTGCCGCAATAACAGGCAGGTCCGGGAATTTCGGTGACGTCCGGTCTGGGGAGCGGATTATGGCCCCACTCGCCAGCACTGTTGTTCGGTCCATGATGAGCTCTACGGGCAATGGCCACTCCGGCTCCGGCACCTGAGCCCAAGATGACCGCGAAGACGACGTTGTGATCCGCGCCAGCGCCGTCGACAGCCTCGGAGACCGCAAAGCAATCGGCGTCATTGGCAACTCGGACTTCACGCCCTAGCTTTCGGCGCAGGTCGGCTTCAACTGGTCTTCCGTTGAGCCAGGTAGAACTCGCGCCCTTGGCAATTCCGGTGAGTGGGTCAAGCGACCCTGGAATTCCGATGCCCACGCTCCCTGTTGCTCCCGCCGTTGCTTCGACGCTGCTGACCACGGCGGCGACCGTGGCCAGACAGCCCTCATAGTCCGACCGCGGTGTGGCTTCGCGCAGTCGTGCGATGGGTTGCCCGTCATCGGCGAGTGCGATGGCTTCGATCTTGGTGCCGCCCCAGTCGACCCCTACCAGCATGGGGACTCCGCCTTTCCGAACTCGAGACTTAGTGTGCAACACCTCCGGCGGTCCTAGGCGTCCGGACGCGGGCAGCGATAATTAAGCGATGAGCGGAGCGGACGACGAGCGCGACGGAGTGCCGCTGAGCAACCTCGACCACGAGCTTTTCGATGGTGCCGGTACCACAAAGCGCCATCTGGTCGACTACCTCGACGTGGTGAGCGATGCGATCCTGCCAGCACTGCGGGACCGGCCGCTGTCCGTGGTCCGCATCCGGCCCGGCCAGCCAGCATTCATGCAGAAGAACCTGCCTAGCTACGCGCCGAAGTGGGTGCAAACCGTGTCGGTGTGGGCCGAGGCATCCAAGCGGCAGGTCTCATACGCGCTCTGCAACGACCGCAAGACCCTGCTGTGGTTCGCCAATCAGCGGGCCGTGGAATATCACGTCACGCTGTTCCGGGTGCCCGACTGGGAGAGCCCGACCCATCTGGTGATGGACCTGGATCCGCCCGAGGGCGCCGAATTCTCCGTGGTTGTGCGCGCCGCCCAACTGGTCCGCCAGGCGCTCACTGACTCCGGGCTGGCCGGTGCGGTCAAGACCAGCGGCGCCAAAGGGGTGCATGTGTTTGTGCCGCTGGCACAGCCGACGGCACCCGAGGACGTTGCAGCAGCGACCCGTGCGATCGCAGCTCGCGCTGAGCGGCTCGACCCTGCGTTGGCGACGACCGCCTTTGTCAAGGAGAACCGTGAAGGCAAGGTTTTTCTCGACTCCACACGGGCCGGCGGGGCGACCGTCGTGGCGGCGTACAGTCCGCGGATCCGGCCGGACTTACCAGTATCCTTCCCGGTGGACTGGGATGACCTGGACCGCGTTTCCCCCGCCGACTTCACCGTCCACAGCGCGCCGGGACTGCTTGGCCAACGCGACCCCTGGGTCGAGCAGATGCCGGCACCTCAGCGGCTGGACGCCGACCTGGTAGCAGAGGGCCATTCGATACCGATCGCCCGGGTGCAGGCGATGCACGAGGGAAAGCGTCGGGCGCGCGCCCGCCGTGAGTGCTGAGCTGAGAGCTACGGTTGCTCTCTTTCCTTGACGTCCCCGCGCTCGATCTCTC
>DASUYM010000066.1:0-34021 GCA_036377435.1 Propionibacteriaceae bacterium | reverse complement strand
GGTTTACAGACCGGGCCCGACGCGTCGTGGTGTTGGCGCAGGAAGAGGCTCGCATGCTGAACCACAACTACATCGGCACTGAGCACATCCTGCTGGGACTCATCCATGAGGGCGAGGGCGTGGCTGCCAAAGCTTTGGAGTCCCTCGGTATTTCCTTAGAAGCTGTCCGGCAAAAGGTTGAAGAGATCATCGGCCATGGGCAGCAATCCCCAAGTGGACACATCCCATTCACGCCGCGAGCAAAAAAGGTACTGGAACTGAGTCTGCGCGAAGCGCTACAGATCAATCATTCCTACATCGGTACCGAGCACATCCTGCTCGGCCTGATTCGGGAAGGTGAAGGTGTTGCTGCCCAGGTTTTGGTGAAGCTTGGCGCAGACCTCAACCGGGTGAGAAATCAGGTCTTGCAATTGCTCAGCGGCTTCCAAGGCAAGGAAGCGGCTACGTCAGGCGCACCTGAGCAGGGAAGTACTCCGTCGTCATCGATGGTGCTCGACCAGTTCGGTCGTAATCTCACGCAGGCGGCTCGGGAGAACAAGCTTGATCCGGTTATCGGCCGCGAGACCGAGATCGAGCGAGTGATGACCGTGCTTTCGCGGCGTACCAAGAACAACCCGGTGCTGATAGGTGAGCCGGGTGTCGGCAAGACCGCCGTAGTCGAAGGCCTTTCACAGGCCATCGTTCGGGGCGACGTTCCCGAAACACTCCGGGATAAGCAGATTTACACCCTCGACCTTGGTGCCCTGGTGGCCGGCAGCCGTTATCGCGGCGATTTCGAGGAGCGCCTGAAGAAGGTGCTGAAGGAGATCAAGACCCGCGGCGACGTTGTGCTGTTTATCGACGAGATCCACACGCTCGTTGGCGCCGGTGCTGCCGAGGGCGCTATTGATGCCGCCAGCATCCTCAAGCCGATGCTGGCCCGCGGTGAGTTGCAGACCATCGGCGCCACTACGTTGGATGAGTATCGGAAGTACGTGGAGAAGGACGCCGCGCTGGAGCGGCGCTTCCAGCCGATTCAGGTAGCGGAGCCGTCCATCGCGCACACCATTGACATCCTGCGGGGGCTTCGCGACCGGTACGAGGCACACCACCGGATCACCATCACCGATGAGGCACTGGTCGCTGCGGCTCAGATGGCTGATCGGTACATCTCTGATCGGTTCCTACCGGACAAGGCGATCGACCTGATCGACGAGGCCGGTGCCCGGCTGCGCATCCGGAGAATGACTGCTCCGCCGGACCTGCGCGAGTTCGACGAGAAAGTGGCAGCCGTACGGCTGGAGAAGGAAGCCGCGATCGACGCCCAAGACTTCGAGCGCGCTGCTGGTCTCCGCGATGACGAGAAGAAACTGCTGACCGCACGTGCCGAGCGTGAGGCGCAGTGGAAGTCTGGTGATCTTGACGTCGTTGCCGAGGTGGACGAGGAGATCATCGCCGAGGTGCTGTCCACGGCAACCGGCATTCCGGTGTTCAAGCTGACTGAGGAAGAGTCGGCACGGCTGCTGCGGATGGAGGAGGAAATCGGCAAGCGCTACATCGGCCAGCACGATGCGGTCAAGGCGCTATCCCGATCGATCCGCCGTACCAGGGCTGGCCTGAAGGACCCGAAGCGACCCAGCGGCTCGTTCATCTTCGCCGGCCCATCCGGTGTTGGGAAGACCGAGCTGACCAAGGCGCTGACGGAGTTCTTGTTCGGCGACGAGGACGCGTTGATCCAACTCGACATGAGCGAGTACTCCGAGAAGCACACCGCCTCCCGGCTCTTCGGGTCACCCCCGGGCTACGTCGGCTATGAAGAGGGCGGCCAACTCACCGAAAAGGTACGCCGCAAGCCGTTCAGTGTGGTGCTCTTCGACGAGGTCGAAAAGGCTCACCCGGACATCTTCAACTCCTTGCTGCAGATCCTTGACGAGGGGCGACTGACTGACGCCCAGGGCCGTCAGGTGGACTTCAAGAACACCGTGATCGTGATGACCACTAACCTGGGCACCCGGGACATCGCCAAGAGCGTCTCACTGGGCTTCAGCGGGTCGGGCGGTACCGATGGCGGCTACGACAAGATGAAGGCCAAGGTCACCGACGAGCTCAAACAGCACTTCCGTCCGGAGTTTCTCAACCGGGTGGACGAGATCGTTGTCTTCCGCCAGCTCAGCCAGGAGGACATCGAGCGCATCGTCGACCTGATGGTTGCCCAGATCGAGATCCGGCTCAAGGACAAGGACATGGGCATCGAGCTCACGCCTGCGGCGAAGACGCTGATCGGCAAGCGCGGTTTCGACCCAGTGCTGGGAGCTCGGCCGCTGCGCCGGGCGATTCAGCGCGACATCGAGGACCTGCTTGCGGAGAAGATCTTGTTCTCCGAGCTGAAGCCAGGCGAGATTGTCGTGGTCGATGTCGCTGATCCGGGCTCAGAGCACCCGTTCACCTTCACCGGCACACCGCGTTCGGCGGCTCCGGACGTACCGCCCGTGGAGTTCGGCGGCATCGTCGAGGGCTTCAATGAAGGGTCTGAAGCCGCCAACGAGTAGATCGCAGGCGAACCGGCCGCATCCCGTACGCGGGGTGCGGCCCGTTTAGCGTGCGCGAGTCCGAGGATTCACGACCTCATCCCCCGCCTCGAAACCTACGTGCACATAGGTTTCGGGCGCTCTGCACAGGTTGCTACCTGTGCAGAGCGTCAGGAACCTATGCAGAGCTACCTCTGTATTCGGAACCGCCGTAGGTCTGGCAGAGTGGCGCGGTGCGACTGCCAAACCGGATTCCGGCCGTCTGGCTGGTGATCTCGGGAATCGTCTCGGTCCAGGTCGGGGCGGCAATTGCCAAGAATCTGTTCGACCCGGTGCCGCCGACGGCCATGGTCTGGCTGCGGCTCATGACGTCCGCCGTGATCTTGCTCGTGGTGGCACGGCCACGGTTGACTGGGCATTCGGGCCGGGACTGGCTCATCGTGCTTGGCTTCGGTGTCAGCCTCATGACGATGAACTGGGCGATCTATCAGTCCTTTGCGCGGATCCCCTTGGGTATCGCGGTGACAATCGAGTTTCTCGGTCCGCTCACTGTTGCTGTGATCGGTTCGCGTCGTTTCACGGACCTGATCTGGGTCGTGCTCGCGGGGGCTGGGGTCGCCCTGCTCGGTGTATCGAGGGCCAGCCTGACGCTCGCGGGAGTTGGCTTCGCTCTGCTGGCGGCCGTCGCCTGGGCCTTCTACATCTTGCTGAGCGTTCAGACGGGCCGTCGCTGGCCCGGGATCAGCGGCCTTGCCATTGCCAGCATGGTGGGAGCAATTGCATTGGCACCTCCGGCAATCGTGGAGGCCGGTAGCCAGTTGCTGAACCCAACGGTGCTCATGCTGGGGCTGGCGGTCGGCCTGCTCAGCTCGGTTATTCCTTACAGCTTCGAGCTGATCGCCCTACGTCGCATTCCGCCCCGGGTCTTCAGCATCTTGATGAGCCTTGAGCCAGCCGTGGCGGCACTCGCCGCAATGATCTTGCTTGAGGAGTTTCTGAGTTTGGTGCAGTGGCTCGCTATGGCTTGTGTGGTCGTGGCGAGCATTGGCGCAACTCGTACGTCAACGACTTTGGACCAGCCGGCGCCCGACTGAGCCAACAAAGCCATGGCGTTAGTCAAGCGCTAATGGCCGAACACATCAGAATCGGTGACAACGGATTCGCCCCTGTCGAGCCCGCTGATTGTGCTCATCTCCTGCTCACTCAGCTCAAAGTCAAAGATGTCGATGTTCTCTGCGAGTCGGCCGGGATTCGACGACCTTGGAATTGCCACCAAGCCGAGCTGGATGTGCCAGCGGAGCACGACCTGTGTCGGAGACTTGCCATGATCTTTTGCGATCTGCGTGATCACCGGGTCGTTCCTTAGCTCATCGCTCGATGCGCCAAGCGGGCTGTACGACTCAGTGACGATGCCGTGCGCGGCGTGGTATGCCCGGCTTTCCTTCCTCGTCGAGTATGGACTCAGTTGGATCTGGTTGACGTCGGGGGTGATGCCTGTTTCATCGAGCACGCGCTGCAGATGCGCCGGTTTGAAGTTGGATGTGCCAATGGCGCGGAGTCCAGTGTCCTTGAGCACCACCTCGAGGCCCCGCAGTGCATCGACGTAGCGATCTTGGTCCGGGTTCGGCCAATGCGCCAGCATAAGATCGATGTAGTCCACCCCCAGCCGCTCGAGGCTCGCCTCGTACGCCTGGCGGACGCCATCGACGCTATGCCACCGGCGGTTGAACTTTGTGGTGATGAAGACCTCGGACCGATCAATACCAGAGTCCCGGATGGCTTGTCCGACCGCATCCTCATTGCGGTAGTTCTCGGCCGTGTCGATCAGGCGGTAGCCGGCCCCGAGAGCTGTCCGGACCTGGGTCGCCGACTCCGCCCCCTGGAGTGGTGATGTGCCTAGTCCGAGCAACGGGATTTCAGCACCATTGCGGAGCGGGAGGGTCGGAGCGAGTCCGGACATCAGATGCCTCCTGATCAAGGTCTCAAAATCTAGCCTGGCAACGACCATCGGTTACCTGTGGCGACCACCAGCCCGTCCTGTACGAGCGAGGCCAGCGCGCGGTCACGCTGCCGAGAATCTTGCCACGCCTCCGCCAGGTCGCGGTCAGGGATCGGCTCGTCACCCGAACGGAGTACCGCGAGCAGCGCGCCGCGACACTGCCGGTCAGTCCCCACATACGGCTGACCGCGCCTCGGCGTCCCGACCCACGCCGGATAGCCGGCCCCACGCCACACACAGAGGGTGGCTACCGGGCAGGCATCGCAGATGGGATTGCGGGCGCGGCACACCACCGCGCCGAGCTCCATCGAGGCGATGGCCCAGCGCGCCGCACGGTGCCGGTTGAGTGGAGTCATCTCCTCGGCCAGTGCGCGCTCGCGCCTAGTCGGTGCCGAAGTGGGATAGGCGGCACCACATACGAGTCTGCTCAGGAGGCGGCGGACATTCGTGTCCAGGACGATCTCGCGCCGACCGTACGCGAAGCTTCGAATTGCCGCCGCCGTGTAGGGGCCGACTCCCGGTAGCCTCAGCAGGGACTCGTGATCTTCGGGCACTTGGCCGCTGAAGTCGTTCATGATCATTTGGGCGGCCTGGTGCAGCCGCAGGGCTCGTCGTGGATAGCCCAGCCGACCCCAGGCTCGCACCGCGTCCCCCGGCGCCGCGACGGCCAGCGACACAGGCGTCGGCCAACGCTCCAACCACGCCTGCCACGGGCCGCGTACCCGCTCGACTGGGGTCTGTTGCAGCATGAACTCGCTGACCATGATCGCCCACGGCGTCGCGTCCGGGCGTCGCCATGGCAGATCGCGAGCGTGGTCGGCGTACCAGCTCAGAATTCGCCGAACCCCGGTCCGTGCTCTGCCGATCGGCAGCTGCCGGTCTTCGACGTCATCGGGCACGTGCGCCACCGTACTCTGTTTGATTGCTGCGATGTTCGCTCGGTTGCCGCCGTCTTCGTCGGAGCTGACGGAACGGAAAGCGTTGTTCCGTCATCTCCTCCTGCAGATCGGCGGCGCGAACATCGCGAGTCCGCCTACTTCGTCGTCGCTCGGTGACGAGATGCGTGTACCACCGCGGGCGGCGTGCCTCCAGGGCGGGCACTCCCATGCTGCCTAGGCTCGGCTGCATGAGCGGCCTGCTGCGCCCGGTCGGGCCGGAGACGGCGCAGATCTATTGGGTCCGGCGCGCAGTGGTCTTGGGCGCAACGATGGTGCTCGCGGTGGCTGTGGCGTTGATCATCAGCGGCACGAGCAGCGGCTTGGCTGTTCACGCGAATCCGTCGCCTCCCACCGCCGGTTATCCAATGCCGAGCTCCGCATCGCCAAACTCAATGCAGACAGCCATGCCTACGCCGGCGGCGGTCGAGCCCTCAGCTTCAGCAACGTCGACGCCAGCGCCGGAGGCCACGAAACGGAAAGCCTCCACGAAGAAGACCGACCGAAGTGGCTGGGCGGACTGCTCAGCCGAGGAACTCCGGCCAACCCTGACCGGCAAGCAGCGCCTGGTACCGAAAAAACCCAACACCTTCCAGCTCTCGTTGATCAACGGCTCGGATCAGACCTGCAAGGCGCGGGTGACCAGGAATAACTTCGAGCTGACCATCGAATCCGGCAACGACCGCATCTGGAGTACCGCGGACTGTCCATCCGTCGTCAAGCCGATCAGCCGTAAGCTCGGCGCCGAACACGCCGTTGCGTGGACTCTGACCTGGGACGGGAAGCGCTCCAGGCCCGACTGCAAGTCAGCTCGCAAGGTGCCGCGCCCAGGCATGTACGTCGCGACTGCCCAACTTGCGGGTGCGGAGCCGGTGCAACTCCGGATGATCTTGGAGTGATGAGTCGGCGGGAATTCCCGACGCTCGCAGCCCTTCTTCAGAGCGGCTCGCTCCGCTCGCGGGCACGTTCGCTCATCGTTCCTCCGATCGTCGGCGCGCGATTTCCGACGCTCGCAGCCCTTCTTCAGAGCTGCTCGCGCATCGCGCTTGGTAGCCGACGTCGTCGTCGCTCTTCGCGAACGACAGCATTGGATTGCTCGCTCCGCTCGCGGGCACGTTCGCTCATCGTTCCTCCGATCGTCGGCGCGCGATTCCGACGCTCGCAGCTAGGAGATACGTTCCGTGTACGCCGACTCGGCGAGCCGTACCAGGCCGTCTCGAATCACCCGGGCACGGTTCTCGCCGACTCCCTCGACTGCCTGCAGGTCAGTGGTGCTGGCACCAAAGAGCGCCTGCAACGTGCCGAAGTGCTCGATCAGCCGGTCTCCGAGATAGGACGGCAGGCGGTTGATCTGCGCCATCTGACGGAAGCCGCGGGTTGTGACGTGAGTTTCCAGGTGCACGGTGTGTGAGAAGCCGGCGGCGCGCGCGACGGTGAGCGGATCCAGCAGCTCCTCGGTGTCGAGATGCTCAAGGCCAGCGAGGCCGAACCCGGCTGCCTCGGCCGGGCAATAATCCCGCTCGAGCAGGTAGCGCAGCTCGTCGATCCCCGCGCGGAGCTCATACAGCTGCAGAGTGAGCAGGCGGCCGTCACTGCCCAGCTCGACGACGTAGGTGTCGAGTTCCTCCTCGAGCCGCCGCACCATCTCTAGTCGCTGGGCCACGAGTGCAAAGTCTCTGACCGTTACCTGATCTTGAACTTCCAGCGAAGACAGTCGGCTCGTGACCTCCCAGAGCCGCCCTCGGTACCGTTCCAGGGTCTGCAGTGCCTGGTGCGCTCTGGTCAAGATCTGGTCGGAGTGCTCGACGAGATGGCGTCGGTGATCCAGGTACAGCGCGATGGTCGACATGGATGCGGAGATTGAGACCACGGGCAGTCCGGACTGGCGTGACACCCGGTCGGCGGTGCGATGCCGGGTCCCCGTTTCCACGGTGTCGATGCCCGCGTCGGGCATCAGCTGTACCCCAGCGCGGACAATACGGTCGTTCTCCCAATCGAAGATGATTGCCCCATCCATCTTTGCGAGCTCACGCAGTGCAGTCGGTGTATAGACGACATCCAGCGCGAAGCCACCGGTCGAGATCTGAGAGATGATCCTGTTCCGGCCGAGCACGACAAGGGCCCCGGTACGTCCCCGCAGGATCCGCTCACAGCCGTCGCGGAGGGGCGTACCGGGTGCCACCATTGCGAGGTAGTCCAGCAGCCGGCGGTGCTGATCGAGGTCCGACGCCACAGTCGCTCCCTCCGGCACCTTCGAAAGATTGAAAACGGGGGCGGGCCGTGCCGCGCCGTTGCGACCAGACCCACTCCCTCGGCCGACCGTATCAACTACTCCGCCACCGGATGCGTAGTGCACATCAGTCACGTCAGCCGCGGGATCAACGCTAGAGCCGCGAGCGCCTGCTCGACTGTGGTCACCGAGTGCACCAGCATGCCCGCGTGAACCGTTATGATCTGTTCCATCGAGTCCCGCAGCTCGGCGGGGATGACCGCTTCGGCGGAACCGAGCCTCGCTGCCTCGTTCAGCCTCCGATCGGTTCCGGGCACACGGCGCAGTTCGCCGGCGAGCCCGACTTCGCCCAGGGCAGCGATGCGTTGCGGCACTGGCCTGTCACATGCCGCTGAGGCGATCGCGAGCGCAGCCGCCAGGTCAGCTGCCGGGTCGCTCACCCGAGCCCCGCCGACGGTGGACACGTAAACGTCTCGGTCGTTGAGCCGTAGACCGCAGCGCTGTTCTAACACCGCGAGAACCATGGCGATCCGGCCGGACTCGACACCGTTCATAATGCGCCGCGGCTGTGTCGTCGAGGGCTTGGCGACGAGCGCCTGAATCTCCGCAAGCAGCGGTCGGCGACCTTCCATCGTGACCGTCACAGCAGTGCCAGGCACCGGCTCGCAATGCTGTGAGGTGAACAAGCCTGAGGGATCAGGCACCTCCAGAATTCCAGAGTCAACCATCTCGAAGCAGCCGACCTCATCGGCCGGGCCGAAGCGGTTCTTGGTGGCGCGTACCATGCGAAAGCCGGAGTGGCGGTCACCCTCAAATGCGAGCACGACGTCCACCAGATGCTCCAACAGCCGAGGACCAGCAATGGCCCCGTCCTTGGTGACGTGTCCGACGATGATCACCGCCATCCCGCGGCGCTTCGCGACCCGTACCAATGCACTCGTCACTTCGCGGACCTGAGTCATACCACCAGGTGACCCGTCAGCCTCAGCCGTGCCGATTGTCTGCACCGAGTCGAGCACCATGAGTGAGGGCCGCACCTCCTCGATGTGGCCAAGGACGGTGCCGAGGTCGGTCTCAGCCGCCAGATAGAGCTGATCGGCAACCGCGTTGGTGCGGCCGGCACGAAGCCGGACCTGTGCGGCCGACTCCTCGCCCGTCACGTACAAGGTGATATGCCCACTTCGTGCCCAGCGGGCCGCGACCTCAAGAAGCAGGGTGGACTTTCCCACTCCGGGCTCCCCAGCGAGCAGCACCACAACCCCTGGCACCAGGCCGTCGCCAAGTACGCGGTCGAGCTCGGCGACACCGGTGCGGGCATGCGTCGCCAGCGTGGCGTTGACATTGCCGATCGGAACCGCCTTGCTGACCGGCACCGATGAGGAGATCTGGCTCAGCTTCGGCGCGGCGTTCTGAACAACACTGCCCCAGGTCTGACACTCGCCACAGCGGCCGACCCAGCGGCTCGACCTCCAGCCGCATTCGCTGCAGATGTGGCTGGGTTTGGTGCTCGTCTTGGGCATGCGCGAGACCCTAGAACCCAGGGCTGACACTTCTTGAACTTCGCTGAGAGCGTGCTCGGGCTACTCTGACGACAGCATCGTTCGTCCCTGGGAGCGCCGTCATGACCATCGAGCCTGCTCGCGACGTGCGTCGAGGCACAGTGGGCGAAACAGCCTGGTTCGTCGCTGCTGGGCTGCTGATCGCCGCTGGCCTGATAACGGCAGTTGCAGTCATGCGCCAGTGGTCGCCGTGTGGCGCCAGCCCGGCATCTCAGACTTGCGTGACGTTGAAGCAGACCATGAATCTGCTGCCGATCCAGGCCGACACGCTGGCGCTGCGAGTGTCGTGGGCAGCCCCATTGGCGGCGTTGGCGATCACGCTTGCTACCAGCGCCTGGATCGCTTTCCTGCTTCTGCACCCGTTGGCTCGCGGCATCAAGATCTTCGGAGCCGGCCTCGCCGTCACGTTGGTGATCATGAGCATCGGTGGGTGGTTAGGAGTCTGGTCGGTTGAGAGCTGGGTCGCACACGGCGGTTTCTGGATCGCCGTGGGGACCATCTCAGAATTCGTGGCCATCTTCTTCCTCGTCTACGCGACGATGAGCCGGCAAGGTGTCAACCTCGTCACCATGCAGCGGCTGGTGGTCCTGCTCTTCGGAGTGACCGCATTCGGCACCATGCATCAGTCTGCCGAGTTCATCCTGCTTGGCCTGTCCAACCAGGCGGCCACGGGCGTGCCGCGCTACCTGGGGGTGGGCACTGCGCTCGCCCTCGGCCTGACGGGCGCCGGTGTCATCTGGATGACGCTACGCGCGCGTAAGAATCCTCATTCCAGCGCGGTTTCTATCGCTGGCTAGCGCAGCTAGTGGCCAGAAGATCACTAGCCAGCGGCCGGCCCCGCCAGCATTGCGGCCACCTCCAGCACGCGGGTGTTCGCAGCCGGCTCACCGACAGTGATGCGCAGACCATCCCAATCACCTCCCGAGGCGTACGGCCGTACCGCCACCCCAGCACGGCCAAAGGCCGCTGCGTACGCCTCGGTACGTGAACCGCCGGGCAGCCACACGAAGTTGCCTTGAGCGTCCGGCACCTCAAAGCCGAGATCCCGCAGGCCGACGGCCAGGGCGTCGCGCGCCTTGACCAGATCGGCGACTCGATCGAGCAGCAGCGACTCCGCCTCCAGCGAGGCGATCACCGCTGCCTGGGCGGCGATAGACACCCCGAACGGCAGCGACACGGAGCGTACGGCAGCGGCAACGTGAGCATCGGCTACGCAGTAGCCGACGCGAAACCCGGCAAGCCCGTACGCCTTGGAGAAGGTCCGCAGCACCACGACATTAGGTCGTGCGACCATCGCGTCCAGACCGTGCAGGCCCTGCGGGTCAGTCACAAATTCCACATACGCCTCGTCGAGAATGATCATGATGTGATCAGGCACCGAGTCGATGAAGTTGATCACCGGTTGATGCTGCAGCGCCGGACCAGTTGGGTTGTTCGGCGTGCAGAGCATGATCACCTTTGTGGCGGAGGTAACAGCCCGCCTCATCGCCTCAAGATCATGAACGGCACCGGGACCAAGCGGCACCGGCACCGATGTCGCGCCCGTGAGCGGTACCGCGATCGGATAGGCCTCGAAGCTGCGCCACGCGTAAACCACCTCATCGCCCGCCTCACATGTGGCCTGCAGCAGGTGGTAGAGCACGGCCACTGAGCCGGTGGCGAACGCGAGCTGCTCTCCGGCCACCCCAAGCCGGCTACTCAGGGCGTGGGTCATCTCGCTGTTGGCAATGTCGGGGTAGCGGTTCATCCGCGCCACAGCCGCGGCGGTGGCCTCGATCACGCCAGGAAGGGGTGGGAAGGGGTTCTCATTGCTGGACAACTTGAAGGAGGGCGCATCACCCGTGTAGGGAGCCTGCTTGCCGGCGGTGTACGTCGGCAGTCCCGCGATGGCAGAGCGCAACCGGATCAAATTCGCACCTCACCGCGGGGGGTGCTGAAGATCGCAGCAGCGAGGCCCACCCGGTCCCGCGGCGGACACCAGTCGATGTCGACGTCGGACAAGATCTCTTTGCTGCGTCCGCCCAGCCATTGATCCACCCGCGCTTGATCACCGGCGATCTCGATCTTGAGGAGCTCCACCTGGCGACCACCCGCAGAGGGGTGGATTGCGTCGCGCGACCACTCCACAAAGAAAGGAAGTTGGGGATCGACCTGAAGATCCTTGACCCCGAGCTGGTGCCAGGTCAGCACCGACCCGTCGGGCAAGTGACGATGGCCCTCGATCGCGGGCCGACCCATCCGCTGCTCGATCGGCGCAAGATCATCAACTGCAATCACCCAACCGAGCCAACCACCACCCTGAGCCGATCGCGCCCGGACCGCCTGACCAAACGGCGCTTTGTCAGCCGCAGGGTGATCCAGAACACCGACCACCTCGAGATACTGTCCCCCCGTCAGCGGCAAGATCCAGTTGCGGGTGCCGAACCGTGGATGGAACCCGCCGTCGAGAAAAGGCACTCCCAGCTGCGCGCCGAGTCGCTGTGCCGTTGCCACTAGGCCGTCCGGTCCGGCCGCGAACGACAGGTGGTCCAAGTGCATGCCCACATTGTTGCCGGGGGCCATCTCCGAAGAGCAGGGGGTCCTCTAACCCCGCATGAGCCGGGGCAGCCTACGGGGTGGGATCGGCCGGATGACGCATCGCGCTACCGCGCCGGGACTCGAAATCTTGACACATCTCGACGAGGACCTGGTACGCGGCTGCGCCCATCAACGCGACCAGCTCGCCGCGGTTTTCCAAGTACACCGGGCGTACGCCGTGATGCGCCTCGGTGTTGGACGAGCAGTACCAGTCGAGATCGGCTCCACCAGGACCCCAACCATCGCGACTGTACTCGCCAATGGTGATTTCGTTGTAGGTGGTCTCATCGGTGCGGGTCACCGTACGGAACTGGCGGCGGATCGGCAGCTGCCAGCAGACGTCGGGCTTGGTTTCCAGGAAATCGCGGCCATGGCTGAGGGCGAGCAGATGCAGCGCGCACCCCTGACCGGCCGGAAAGCCGGGACGGTTGAGAAAGATGCAGGCACCATCGATCACCCTCGTCTTGCGGCCAGGCAGTTCACCATCAGCAAGATGATCAGGATGTTCTTCCTCGGCCCATCCGCCGACGCGGGCATCCTTTTTGTACTGCCATTGGCTGGCTTTCAACTTCCGGACCGCCTTGCCGACGCGTTTCTCGTCGGCGGCGTCGGCGAAATGGGCGCCGAGGGTACAGCAGCCGTCATTCGGCCGGCCGGCATAAATACCGCGGCAGCCCTGGCCATAGATGCATGCCCACCGCGAGGTGAGCCAGGTGAGGTCACAGCGAAAGACCTGGGCGTTGTCGGCTGGATCACCGAACTCGACGAAAGCGCGGGGGAAGCCGATCAGCACTTCTGGCACGCGCGCCAGTGTATGCCTGCTGCCGGGCCGTGAGCGTCGGTAATCGCGCGCCGCCGTGCTGAAGCAGGCTGGCGCGCCGCTGTCCTGGACGAGCGAGCGAGTGAGGCTGTAAACGGACCGAGCAGACACGCCTTTCGTCTGCGAGCGACGACGAAGTAGGCGGATTCTCGATGTTCGCGCCGCCGATCTGCAGGAGGAGATGGCGGAACAACGCTTTTCCGTTCCGTCAGCTCCGACGAAGACGGCGGCTACGCAGCGAACATCGCAGCGAGCGAGGCGAGCAGTTAAATACAGCGCGATGCGCGAACGGCCCTACAAGAACGAGGTCTAGGCTGGGCGCGTGCCCGCACATGACTCTTCGTTTTCGACGGGGCGGGGAGCGGAGCTGGTGCAGAACTCCGAGGGCCAGCTGATCAAGATCCCGCCCGCCCGGATCGGACTCTCCACTTCGTCGGTGTATCCCGAGAGCACCTCGAGCGCATTCGAACTTGCGCGGCGGCTGGGTTACGACGGTGTCGAAATCATGATCGGCATCGATCCGGTGGCGGCAGACATCGATGCGGTGGAGAAACTCCGCGACTATCACGGTGTGCCCGTGCTGGCGATCCATTCGCCCTGTTTGTTGATCACTCAGCGGGTCTGGGGGACCGATCCTTGGTCGAAGCTCGAGCGATCAGCCAAGGCGGCGCGCAGGCTCGGTGCCGACGTTGTGGTTGTTCATCCCCCGTTCCGCTGGCAGCGCGACTACGCCAGAGGCTTTGTCGAAGGAGTCCGGCGGCTGGCGGAGAGCACCGGCATCCTCATATCTGTGGAGAACATGTATCCCTGGCGCACACCAGGCGGCGAGCTGAAGGCATACGTGCCCGGATGGGATCCCACTGAGCTGGACTACGACGATCTGACGCTGGATTTCTCTCACGCCTCGACCGCCAACCAGCAGTCGATTGATCTTGTCCGTTCCTGGGGACCGCGGCTACGGCATGTCCATCTCACCGACGGAACAGGGTCGGCCAAGGATGAGCACCTCGTGCCAGGCCGAGGCGACCAGCAAGCTGGCCGGGTGCTGCAATACCTTGCAGAACACGACTTCTCCGGCCACGTGGTGCTCGAGGTCAATTCGCGCAAGAGCGGCACCCGCGCCCAGCGGGAAGCGGACCTGGCCGAGTCGCTCGCTTTCGCACGCCTAAATTTCGCGGCTCCGATTCATGCCTCGTACGCCGTGGACGCCGCTGGAGTTGCCAGCGAGCTATAGCGGAGCAGCACGGCACCTGAGATGAACGGCCGCGTCTCCAGCAGTCGCAGCGACACTTCCTCGGACTCGAACAACCGTGCGCCGCGTCCGATCACAACCGGGAAGACGAACAACCGGTACTCGTCGACCAGGCCTGTGGCGACCAGTGCCTGGACGAGTTGCACGCTGCCGGTGGCAACGATGTCGCGACCAGGCGCGGCCTTTAGTGCTTGCACATCCGCGACGAGGTCACCGCGGAGGACGGTGGTGTTCTGCCAGCCCGGGTCGCCGATTGTGCGAGAGACGACGTACTTGCTTACGCGGTTGAGGTAGTCGGACACACCGGTCGGATCGTCGGTCTGCTTGGGCCAGAAGTCTCGGAAGGCCTCGAATGTGTTGCGACCGACAAGCAGCGCGTCGGCGGCAGCGGAGTGCTCCGAGTTCGTGGCGATGATGTCGGACTGATCGACGTCTTTGGCGAGCGGGTCGAACCAGCCCGCGGCCATGTCGATGACCCCGTCGACGGTGATGTTTTCAGTGACAACGAGCTTGCGCATAGCTCCTCTTAGACGATCGGAAGGATCTTCCCTGGAAGTTAGACCGATCGGCAGTCGACAACTCATCGCAGCCGACTAACGCGCTACTGCTGGTTCACGGCCGGGCAGTGTCCTGCGGTCGCCGGTCGATCACGACATAATGTGCCGACAGGTCGTCGAACCGGGCCAGCACCGCCCGGGCCGCCGGCGGGACGTGGCTGACCTCGTAGTCCTCGCCTACGAACGCCCTGATCGAGTCGATGTCGTCGAACCACATGATGGTGAGGAACTCCACCTCACCGTCGAGGTCGCGTCGCATGAGGTCGATGTGGCGGAACCCAGGGATCCGCATCGCCTCAATGCCAAGGATCACCTGGCCTCGCACGACGGATTCGTACGCCTCCGCGTTCTCCGGTGTAGTCCATCCTCGCCAAATTCGACAGATCATGAATGCTCCCACTCGCGTTGCCGACCTTGTCCCAGATCTCTGGTCCCAGCTGGCTTACCCCAGTTTCGGCGCTACGGATCTAGCGTGGACCATCGACGCGATAGCGCAGATGAGTGACGTTGGGCCCATCGATGACCCGGGTCTTGGTCAGCTGCCATGTTTGGTCGAAGCCTTCGAAGAGACGGATACCGCTCCCGAGAATAAGTGGCACGACGTGCAACTGCATCTCATCGACAAGCCGACCCGCGAGGCACTGCCGGGCGATGTCGGCACCGCCCCCGATTGTCACGTAGCGGTCGGCGGCTGATTTTTTCGCCGCAGCGATCGCAGCTGCAACCCCGTTGGTGACGAAGACGAAGTCGACCGTACGGCCCGGTACCGGAGAGGGCACTTGATGGGTGATCACGAAATGCGGAACCGCGTACGGTGTGTCCTCCCAGCCACCGGCCTCCTCGCCCGTCGCGAACGCGCCCCGGCCCATCACGATGGCGCCGGTCGTTGCGACGAGGTCCTCGATCACTGGCCGGCTGATATCCGATGGATTGAAATACCAGTCGTATAGGCCCGCATCGGCCCCGCCGGGGCCAGCGACGAACCCGTCGAGCGAGATCGCCATGTCCAAGAGGACGTCGGCCATGACAACACCCCTCTCTGGCCCTTATGACCGTGGATACGGTCACGATCTCATGATCGGACTCTCGATGCGCCACGGACTCACGGGCCAGTGTCGTGTCTCCCAAGTCTCTTCACGGTTGGCGCCGCCCAGCACGCACCTCGCGGCGTTCTCCTCGGTCGGCAGTACGACCCGGTAATCCCTCCCTCGTCGGCCTTGTGATGTGATGCATCCACCTGGACGACGACCTATGCAATTCGATTCATATCTCCGCCGTCCAGGCGGCGCCTCGCTGCGTTCTCCTCGGTCGACATACGACCCGGTATCCCTCCCTCGTCGGTCTTGCAATGCATCCACCTGGAGGACGGACCTATGCACCGGATTCCTGGCGCAGGGCACTAGGTCACGCTGGACAAGAACTCCGCCAGTAGCTTCGCGACCACTTGGGGCTGCTCGGCTCGCCAGCCCGCGCCGGCATGCGGCACGACACGCAGATTACCCAGCGGTAGCGATCTGGCGAGCACCGCGCCCGGCCCTCGGTTGGCAACGTCCTGCTCGCCGACGATGACTAGCGCGGGCACCAGTACTCGCTCGGCAAGCGATCGGAAGTCGGCTGGCCGGACCTGGTCGAAGAGGTTGAGGACTTCAGCTGGCCGGGCGCCGAGTCGCTGGACGACTGTGGCGGGAAGCAACTTGAGGACGCCGTGGTAGAGGGAGCGGAGCACGATGGTCTCGATGCGTGCGTTGGTACTCAGCATGAGTGCGGCGACCCGTTCGTCGTGATGGGCGGCGAGCTGCAGCGCGACCATGCTTCCCCAACCATGGCCGATCAGCACCGCTCTTTCGGTGCCGGCGGCCGAGATGGCGCTGAGCACGGTGAGGGCTGGGTCTTCCAAGATCACTGGCGAGGTGGTGCTGACAGTGATGTCAGGAGTCAGCACCTGCGCAACATCGGTCAGAGCCGTCTTCAGAGCCGTCGTCTGGGCGCTGGTGTCGTGCAAGCCAGGCAACAGCGCGACCGTGTGGCCGATGCTCATGTGCCAAGGTTAGAGTCGGGGCAGTTTGCAGAACGTGAATCGCGAGGCATCCGCGAAGGGAGGAAGCGAATGCTGCGTCGCGCTCTGCTTCAAGCCTCCCGCAGCCACAAGATCAAGAACCTGGTCACCACGGCACCAGTGACCGCCGGTGTCGTCGAGCGCTTCATTGCAGGCGAGACCTCCGACGAGGTGGTGGCCGTGACCCGCCGGTTGATCGGTGGCGGGCTATTGGTCAGCATCGACTACTTGGGAGAGGACACCACCGATCCGACGCACGCCGACGCAGTGGTGGTCGCCTACCTGGATCTGCTCACCAGGCTTCGAAACGCCGGCCTCAGCTCCATGGCAGAGGTCTCAATCAAGCTGACCGCATTAGGCCAACAGCTCCGTGACGGCCCACAGCTCGCGCTGGAGAATGCCGAGCTGATCTGTCGGGCGGCCCGCATGGCCGGTACCGCGGTGACCCTCGACATGGAAGATCACACCACCACCGACTCGACTTTGGAGATTCTGCACACACTCCGCAAGGAGTACCCCGACACGGGCGCGGTGCTGCAGGCGTACCTGTACCGGACTGAAGATGACTGCCGCGATCTAGCGGCAGCCGGATCAAGAGTGCGGCTCTGCAAGGGGGCGTACGCGGAACCCGAGAGCGTGGCATTCCAAGATCGACAGGAGATCGACAAGTCGTACGTACGCTGCATGAAGATCTTGATGGCGGGCAGTGGCTTTCCGATGCTGGCCACGCATGATCCGACCTTGATCGACATCGGTCTGAAGCTGGCCAGTGATCATGGGCGCAGGCCAGGAGACTTCGAGTTCCAGATGCTTTACGGCATTCGGCCGGCTGAGCAGCAACGACTCGCCCGACTCGGCCATGCTGTACGTGTCTATGTCCCATACGGCACCGACTGGTACCCCTATCTTGTACGGCGCCTCGCCGAGCGGCCGTCAAACCTACGGTTCTTCGCTCGGAGCTTGATCACCAAGACTTAAGCCGCTGTCAAAGCCAGTTGACGCGGGGAGCGAGCAGGGCGTATCCCACGAAGGCTGTGATGTCGAGCAGGGTGTGGGCGACAACTAGAGGCCCGACACGCTTCCAACGCAGATAGATCAGGCCGAAGATGACACCCATGATCAGATTGCCGACAAAGCCGCCGATGCCTTGGTAGAGGTGGTACGAGCCGCGGATGACCGCGCTGAGAGCAATGATCGCAGCGGCGTTCCACGCGAGTTGACGCAGTCGAGTGAAGAGGTATCCGATCACGACGACCTCTTCCAGCAGGGCGTTCTGGGCAGCCGACAAGATCAACACCGGAACAGTCCACCAGTGGTCAGCCAGCCCCGACGCCTGTACCTCGGTGTTCATACCGAGTGCACGGGCGAGGGCGTAGAGACCAATCCCGGGTATGCCGATGACGACAGCGATGAGAACTCCGAAGCCGAGGTCGAACCGAGGCCTGCGTAGGTCGAAGCCGATGGTCCGGCCAGCCGGGGGATCAGTGAGGTTGAGCAGATACAGCGCGAGCAGCACAGGCATCAAACCGATGGTGATGCCGACGATCTGGTACGTCAGGTCGAGCCAGGGCCGGTCCGGGGTAATCGAGGCATTCAAGGTGGAGGTTTGCTCCGCCAACGGCACATTGCGGGTCAGCCGCTCGATGATGCGCAACACCGAATAGACCGCCGATTGTCCCAGCGAAAGACCGAGCACGATCACGACCTCGAGGCCCATCCGCCTGCGGTCAACCGCAAGCTCCGGCGCGCCCAGTTGTGTCACGACGACCATCCTGCCTTCTCGGTCAGGACGTGGAATGACGACGTGACCTCAGATGGATCGCCTCGGGCATGATCATTGCTTTCGTACTTGGTAGCGCAAGTGCGTTACGCGGTCGCCTTGGACGATCTCGGGGTCGTCGAGGAGCAGCGGGGATTGGCAGTAGTCCCCGAAAAAGCGGACGCCGGCGCCGAATACGACCGGTACCAGATCGATCAGCACTTCGTCGATCAATCCGGCTTGGAATGCCTGACCGGCGAGGTTGCCAGCTGTTATCGACACGTCTCTCTCACCGGCGAAGACCTGCGCTTGAGCCAGGGCACTGCGCACGCCGTCGGTCACGAAGGTGAATGGCGCATGCGGATACGGCCAGTGTTCCCTTGCGCTATCGCGGTGAGGGCGAGCAGACTGAGCCTGCGTTGTTTCGGACATCGCGCGCTCAGGGAGGGTGTCCTTGTCCACGTCCACGCCGAGCGCTGAGGACTACAGCAGACTGCTGCTGGACTACGCCGACGCCACCGAGCAGTTCAGGGCCACCAACGAGGTCCTCACCGCACTCGGCCGGTCGACCTCCGACCCCGACGCGGTGCTCGACACCGTCGTCGAAAGCGCTCGGCGGCTCTGCCGGGGCCACACCGCCGCGATCTACCTGATTGAGGGTGGCACCTTCCGGCTGGCGTCCTCCGTCGGTCTATCGGAGGAGTTCGTCCGCACCGTGACCGACTTCCCGATGGAGGTGAACCGTGGCACGGTGATCGGACGGGCGGCTGTAGAACGCCGGATCCAGAAGGTCCGCGACGTGCTTACCGACACCGAGTACATGCGCAGCGACGTGCAGCAGACGGGCGGCATCCGGAGCTCGATGTCGGCGCCAATGCTGCTCGATGGCGAGGTAGTCGGAGGCCTTTCCATATTCCGCACCGAGGTCGATCCCTTCGGCGACCGGGAGGAGGCGCTGCTCGAGGCCTTCGCCGCGCAGGCTGCCGTCGTGGTCCACAATGTCCACCTGGTGAGGGCGCTGGAGGACCGGAGTGCGGAGCTGGTTCGGCGGGTCGAGCAGATGGAGGCCTTGAGCGACGTCGGCCAGATGGTCGGCTCCAGCCTGGTGCTCGACGAGGTGCTGTCCAACATCATCAAGAACGCGGTTCGCTTCTCCGGCTGCGACGGCGGTTCGATCATGGAGTACGTCAAGGAAGAGCGGTGCTTCTCGGTGCGCAGCGCGTACGCAAGCAGTCCCGAGCTCCTGGCGCGACTGCGCACCACCCGGATCGAGCTGGACAGCACCCTGGTCGGCCAGGCCGCGCGGGAAGGCCACCCGATCGCCGTCCCCAACCTGGACCTGGTGGATCTCGACCCCCACCTCCAGCTCCTGTACGACGATGGCTGGCGGTCAGTGCTCGCCGTCCCGGTCCTTCGCGATGGCCGCATCATCGGTGCTCTCGTGGTCCGCCGTCGCACGCCGGGAGAGTTTTCGGAGGAGACGTCGGAGTTCCTCGAGACCTTTGCCACTCAGTCGGCGATGGCGGTCTACAACGCCCAGCTGTTCCGCGAGCTGGAGCAGAAGAGCGCCGAGCTGCAGGTGATGAGCCAGCACAAATCCGATTTCCTGGCCAGCATGTCGCACGAGCTGCGGACCCCGCTGAACGCGGTGATCGGATTCTCCGAGGTGCTGCTTGAACGCCTCTTCGGTGAGCTGAACGACCGGCAGGACGAGTACCTCCGGGACATCCTGAACTCGGGCAAGCACCTACTCGCACTGCTCAACGAGATCCTCGACCTGTCGAAGGTCGAAGCCGGTCGAATGGAGCTCGAGATCTCCACAGTCTCGGTGCCGGCAGCGGTCGAACACGCGATCTCGATGGTGCGCGAGCGAGCAGCCCGGCACCGGATCACGATCAACTCCTCGGTCGAGGAGACCATCGACCAGATCGAATCCGACGAGCTGCGGCTGCGTCAGGTCTTGGTGAACCTGCTGAGCAACGCCGTCAAGTTCACCCCCGACGGCGGGCGGGTCGACGTCATGGCTAAGCGGGTTGGCAACGAGCTGGTGATCACCGTCCAGGACAACGGCCCCGGCATCGCCCGAGACGACTGGGAACCGATCTTCGAGTCGTTCCAGCAAGGTCGTCGCGGGGCTCCGAGCGAGGAGGGGACCGGGCTCGGACTGACGCTCTGCCGCAAGATCATGACTTTGCTGGGTGGACGAATCTGGCTCGAGTCCGAGGTCGGGATGGGCAGCGCCTTCCACGTGGCCATGCCGTACGAGCAGACCGTCGCCGAAGCCAGTACCGGCGCGGGCGAGGATGTCGACGGCCGGCGATCCGTGGTGGTGATCATTGATGACGACCGGGCATCGCAGGAGCTGATGACGGCTTACCTGGTCGGGACGGGCCTGCAGGTTGTCCGCGCACGTGACGGAGTCGAGGGCCTCGAAGAGATCCGCTGGCGACGGCCCGTTGCCGTGGTGCTGGACATTCTGCTGCCCGGCATCGATGGTTGGGCCGTGCTCGATGCGCTGCGCAGCGACGAGACCACCCGAGACGTGCCGGTGATCATCGTGTCGATCCTGGATGAGAAGTCTCGTGGGCTCGCTATGGGTGCGGTCGGCTACCTGACCAAGCCGGTGAGCCGGGACGACCTGATCGAGGCCCTGCGCAACGTGAAAGTGTTGAGCGCATGAGCTCGGCGCGCGTCCTGATCGTGGAGGACAACCCGCTCAACCTCAAGCTGGTACGGGATGTGCTGCTGAATGCTGGTTTCGGCGTGATCGAGGCACGCACCGGCGAGGAAGGGGTGGCGCGGGCCCAAGACAGCCGACCAGACGTGATCTTGATGGATCTGCAGCTGCCGGGAATCAACGGGACGCAGGCGCTTCGGCTGATCAGGAACGACCCGAGCGGAGCCGACGTGCCGATCGTCGCACTGACTGCCTTTGCGATGGCGGAGGATCGTGACCGGGCCCTGCTTGACGGGTTCGACGGCTACCTCAGCAAGCCGATCAGTGTGCGTGATCTTCCGCACCAGGTCGCCAGGTTCCTGAGCGGAAAGCGCGACGATGACTGAGACGATCACCATCCTGGCGGTGGATGACCAGCCGGCGAACCTGCGTCTGCTGGACGCCGTGCTCTCGCCGAGGGGCTACCGCGTAATCCGCGCAACCTCCGGTGAGCAGGCGCTCGAGCTGCTCCCCTCGTCGGATGTCGACTTGGTGCTCCTCGACATAGTCATGCCCGGTATCGACGGGTACGAGGTGTGCCGACGGATCCGCAGCGCGCCTGAGACTGCGTTTCTTCCGGTCGTGATGATCACTGCGAGCGGACATCAGCAGAAGACACGAGCCATCGAAGCTGGTGCAGACGACTTCGTCAGCAAGCCGTTCGATCAGAGCGAGCTGCTAGCCCGGGTGGCCTCGTTGGCTCGGATCAAGCGATACCACGACACCGTTACCAAGCAGGCGGCTGAGCTGGCGCAATGGAACGCCGAGCTCGAGGCTCGGGTGAACACGCAGTTGGAGGAGCTGCAGCGGATGAAACGGCTGCGGCGTTTCCTCTCGCCCCAGGTCGCCGAGCTGGTGATCAACTCCGGCGACGACTCCTTCCTGGGCAGTCACCGTCGCGAGATCGTCGTGGTCTTCTGTGATCTGCGGGGGTTCACGGCGTTCGCTGAGTCGAGTGAGCCCGAAGAGGTGATGGGTGTGCTCAAGGATTACCACGCAGCGCTCGGCGAGCTGATCTTTCGTTATGAGGGAACTCTGGAGCGCTTCACTGGGGATGGGCTGATGGTGTTCTTCAACGACCCGTTCCCGCTCGACAAGCCTGCCCAACGCGCGGTGGAGATGGCGCTGGCCATGCGCGACCGGGTGCGGACGCTGGCCGAGGGCTGGAGCCGAGTCGGCCATGATCTCGGCTTCGGTGTCGGCATCGCTCAGGGCTTCGCAACTCTGGGCCGCATCGGTTACGAGGGGCGCTTCGACTACGCAGCAATCGGCACTGTCACCAACCTGGCGGCCCGGTTATGTGGCGAGGCCGATGCCGGACAGGTCCTGATATCACAGCGAGTCTTCAGCGCGGTGGAGGACGTCGCCGTCGGCGAGCCTGTCGGCGTTCTGGAGCTGCGGGGGTTCAGCAGGCCAATCCGCGCGTTTGGCGTGTCTCGCATGATCAACAATTCAGCGGAGGTGCCTTCGTGACCGAGCTCGAGAGCGACCCTCAGAAGACGGCGCAGCGCCTATCTGACTTGGACGAGTCAGCGCGGAACCATCACTTCTCCCAGTTGCAGGAGCGGATGCCGGCCGTCTGGGATGCCTGGAGACTCGGCCTCGAGGATGAGTCGGTCGTCGTCGTGCCGTCAGTGACTCTTGACCCGGCAGCTCCCGGGGCAGGAAGCCTGTCGCAGGCGTTCGAGGAGCGGTTGTTGTTCTTGCTCCTGTTATTGCGTCAACCGCGGTTGCGCATGATCTATGTCACCTCGATGCCGATCAAGCCGAGCATCATCGAGTACTACCTCGCCTTGCTGCCAGGAGTAATCCCGAGCCATGCCATGGCCCGGTTGAGCCTGCTATCAGTCGGCGACTCATCGCCACGGCCGCTGAGTGCCAAGCTGCTAGAACGCCCTCGGATGCTGTCGAAGATTGCCGCCATGATCCCGAGCCGGCAGCTCTGCCATTTGATCCCGTACAGCACCACCGCACTCGAACGCGACATTGCGCTGACCCTTGGCATCCCCATGTACGCCGCCGACCCCCGGCTCGCACAGCTTGGGAGCAAGACGGGCTGTCGGCGACTGTTCGCGGAAGAGGGGGTACTGCATCCGCTCGGCGCGGAGGATCTGCACGGTTTCGAGGACGTGACCGATGCGATTATGAAGATGCTCGAGGAGCGGCCGAGCATCGACGAGGTGATCGTCAAGCTGAACGAAGGTGTGTCAGGAGCGGGTAACGCGCTCGTGAATCTGCGGGGTATCGCTGACACCGCGGGCTCGGATCGTCGCTCTGAGGTAGCTCAACGGGTCCGCACAATGCAGCTAGAGTCACCCACCACGCCGATGGCCGCATACGAGGCGAAGTTCGAGCAGAACGGCGGCGTCGTCGAGGAGCGGATCGTAGGAGTGGAGCTACTCAGCCCGAGCGTCCAGCTCCGAGTACTTCCTGACCGAAGCGTGGAGCTGCTGTCAACTCATGATCAGCTTCTCGGGGGCGCAAGCGGGCAGAGCTACCTCGGCTGCATCTTCCCCGCCGACCCGGCCTACTCGCGACTGATCAGCGCGCCTGCCATGACCATCGGTGAGCGGCTTGCCACGGAGGGCGCCCTCGGCCGGTTCGCCATTGACTTTGTGGTGAAGCGGGACGCCGCCGGCCGCTGGTCGGCGTACGCCATTGAGCTGAACCTGCGAAAGGGCGGCACGACCCACCCGTTCCTCACATTGCAGTTCCTGACCGACGGGTCCTACGACGGTGAGTCCGGCCGGTTCCTACTAGCTGGCGGCGAGCAAAGGCATCTGATCGCAACTGATCATCTCGAGAGCAGCGAACTGCGGGCGCTGGCGGTGGAGGACCTGTTCGACATCGTGTCGCGGCACGGGATGCACTTCGACCAATCACGGCAGACAGGAGTCGTCTTCCACATGATCAGCTCGCTCACTGAGCACGGGCGAATCGGACTGACAGCGGTCGGACAGTCGCCTGAGGAGGCAATGCGCATCTACGAGGACGCCCAACAGGTCCTTTATGCCGAGGCAGCGGCGGCCCGACAGGAAAGTGGCCTGCCAGGGTAAGAAGGTCTCGTGCAGCACATCTGGTACGTCGCGTACGGGTCGAACCTGAGTCGGGAACGATTCTGCTACTACCTCCGCGGCGGCCGTCCGGACGGCAGTGATCGCGACTACCCCGGGTGCCGGGACCCCAGCGACCCAATGGACAGCTTTGGCTTGCTGATCGCCGGCGGCATCTACTTCGCCGGCCGCTCCTCGGGTTGGCGGGCTGGGATGGCGTTTTACGATCCGGAGGCTCCCGGTGAGGTGGCTGCTCGGGCGTACCTGATCACCGCCGAGCAGTTCGTCGACGTCCTCGCTCAGGAGACCCTGCGGTCACCCGGGATGGCCCTCGACCTGGCGCCCGCGTTCCGTGGTGACCGCTACAGCAACGGCGTGGGCGGCTATTCGATCCTGGTACGGGTCGGTTGCCGTCACGGTGTGCCGCTGGTGACATTCACCCGCGACCGGCGTAGCGCCCCGACACTGCTGGCGCCAACCGCGCTTTACCTGGCGGCGATGGCGACTGGCCTACGCGAGGCACACGGGTGGTCACGGACGCAGATCGATCGCTATCTGTCGGCGATACCAGGTTGCGGCGACGAGCATGGCTACAAGACGCCGCAGTCTGTTGACGACCATGCGATGACCAGTTACGGGTCGCTGTTGCTGCGACGGGCCGGCAACGAAGGTCTCTCACCTTCCTTCGATGAACGAGGCGCCTCACGCTGCGCATGATGCGGATCAGGTGAATGATGCAGGCCGAGCGGGGGTTCTCTCGAACCCCTAGGGAGTCGGGCCCATGTCTGGAATAGAGAGGCCGGTCTAGCCGCAGGACTTAGGCTTGGCGTCATGCATGTTGGGGTCTTCGGTGCCACGGGGCAGGTGGGCGGTGTCATGCGTAGCATGCTTGCGCAGCGCCCATTCCCGATAAGTGATGTTCGGTTCTTCGCCTCGGCCCGATCAGCCGGCCGACGTGTCCCATGGGGCGATGAGGAGATAGTCGTCGAGGACACTGCCACCGCTGACTTCGCTGGCCTCGACCTCGCACTCTTCTCTAATGGAAAGGCGGCCTCGCTGGTCACGGCGCCCAAGGTGGCGGCAGCCGGTGCCATCGTGATCGACAACTCCTCCGCCTGGCGGATGGACCCGGAGGTTCCGCTGGTGGTTTCGGAGGTTAACCCAGACGACGCAATACGCCCACCCAAGGGCATCATCGCCAACCCAAACTGCACCACGATGGCAGCTATGCCGGTACTCGCCCCACTGCATCGGGCTGCCGGTCTGGTACGCCTCCATGTTGCTACATACCAAGCGGTCTCCGGGTCAGGCGGCGTCGGCGTCGACGAGCTTCATGGCCAGATCATGGCCGTCGTCGATCGAGCCAGCGAGCTCACCTACGACGGTCGCGCTGTTGACTTCCCCGTGCCACACACGTATGTCAAACCCATCGCGTACAACGTCATTCCCATGGCGGGCTCGCTCGTTGACGACGGCACTGGCGAGACCGACGAGGAGCAGAAGTTGCGCGCCGAGTCGCGGAAGATCTTGCACATTCCTGATCTTCGCGTCTCCGGCACGTGCGTCCGCGTGCCGGTCTTCACTGGGCATTCGCTTGCCATCCATGCAGAGTTCGCCGAGGATCTCAGCCCTGAGGAGGCGACCGAACTGCTGGCTCGCGCTCCCGGCGTCCGGATGATGGATGTACCGACGCCGCTCGATGCGGCCGGCCAGGATCCGAGTCTCGTCGGGCGGATACGGGCTGACCAAGCCGGGCCAGCCGGCAAGGGATTGATCATGTTCATTTCGAATGACAACCTGCGCAAGGGCGCAGCGCTGAACGCGGTGCAGATTGCCGAGCTGGTGTGCAGCGAGCTGGTCGCCGGCGGGCAGGCTGGAGCCCTGTGACATCAACGAATTCGACGTCCGGCGGGCATCCGCTCGCCATTCTGGGCGCTGGCGTGATGGGGGAGACCGTGCTCTCCGGTCTGCTCCGGGCCGGTTGGCACGCCGATCAGATCGTGGCAACCGACCGCAGACTGGAGCGGCAGCAGGAGCTGACCGCCCGGTACGGAATCAAGATGCTCGAGAACACCGAAGCCGTGGCCGAAGCGGAGACGGTGATCTTGGTTGTCAAGCCGCAGGATATGAGCGACCTGCTCTCCGAAATCGCGGAGTCGATCAAGCCAGGCACGCTCGTGGTGTCGCTCGCCGCCGGCATCGACACCACCTTCATCGAGTCCCGCTTACCGGAAGGGGTTGCCGTGGTGCGGGTCATGCCGAATACGCCGGCTCAGGTGGATGAGGGGATGGCCGCGATCTCTCCTGGATCGCACAGTACCCAAGATGATCTTGATCGCGTGACTGAGATCTTGTCTGCGACTGGTCGTGTGATCACCGTGCCGGAGCGGTACCAGGACGCCGTGACGGCAATTTCGGGCACTGGCCCCGCATACCTGTTCTTCGTGGTCGAAGCCATGATCGAGGCGGGGGTCCATCTGGGACTCCCGCGTGACACCGCCACCGAGCTGGTGGTGCAGACCATGCTCGGCTCGGCGAAGCTGCTGCGTGAGACCGGCGAGCATCCCACCGTGTTACGCGAGCGCGTCACATCGCCAGGCGGCACAACCGCGGCGGCCGTACGTCAGCTCGAAGATCACAAGGTGCGGGCCGCTTTCCTGCGCGCCATGGAGGCTGCACGCGACCGCAGCCGTGAGCTTGCGGCCGCCGCCCGAGAGGACAAGCAGGGCACGGGCGGCCGCGGATGACTGGGTTGCTCGTCTACTCTGACGATCTGACCAAATACGACTTCGGAACTGATCACCCAATGGCGCCGGGCCGGGTCACCAACACCATCTCGCTGGCCCGTCAGCTCGGCGTTCTAGAGCGGCTTCGGATCGTGCCACCGCCCGAAATCGATCTTGCACTACTGCAGACTGTCCATACGCCGGACTACATCGCTGCGGTACAACGAGGTGAGCCGAATCAGCGCTACGGGCTTGGGACGAGCGACAACCCGGTCTTTCCCGGGATGCACGAAATCGCCGCCTGGGTCACCATGGCAAGCGCCGAGGCGGCTCGCAGGGTCTGGACGGGTGACGCGCAGCGCGCCTGCAACATCAGCGGCGGCTTGCATCACGCCATGCCGAGTACAACCAGCGGCTTCTGCGTCTACAACGACGTCGCCGTCGCCATCCGCTGGTTGTTGGACAACGGCTGCGAACGGGTGGGCTACGTCGACGTGGACGTCCATCACGGCGACGGCGTGCAAGCGATCTTTTATGACGAGCCGCGAGTCATGACGATCAGCCTGCACGAAACGCCGGCGTACCTCTTCCCAGGCACGGGCTTTCCCAACGAGATCGGCGGACGGGGAGCCGAAGGCACCGCGGTGAACGTCGCACTTCCCCCCGGCAGCACCGACGCGGACTGGCTTCGCGCCTTTCACGCCGTTGTGCCACCTGCCCTTCGAGTACACCAACCGACAGTTCTGGTGACCCAGCACGGTTGCGACTCCCACAGACAAGATCCGCTGGCTGACCTCAACCTTTCTCTCGATGGTCAGCGCGCGTCATATCTGTCACTGGCGAGTCTGGCCGATGAGCTGTGCGCCGGGCGCTGGGTGTCCACGGGCGGCGGCGGATACTCGGTACTCAATGTGGTGCCTCGGGCTTGGACTCATCTGCTTGGCATCGTCAGCGGGCAGCCAATCGACCCGAGCACACCCGTGCCTGAAAGCTGGCGAGCCGAAGTGGGGGAGTCAGCGCCGCTCACTATGTCTGATGGCGCCGATTCCAGCTTCCGTCCGTTCGATGGTGGCTTCGCGCCGCACAGTCGCGTCGATCAGGCGATCCTCGCAACCCGGCGGGCGGTATTTCCCGAGCTGGGTCTTGATCCAAGCCTGTGACATCAACGCCCCAGCGGCGTGTCGATTGAAGATTTCCTAGGCATCTGCTGTACCAACAGCATCGTTTGCCACTATTCTCACTTCAGTACCTACGACGCTGGAGGGGAAGCCGGCGCGGATGAGGTGCAGATTGAGAGTTGCACAGATGAACGACGAATCGAGGTCGGCAGAGTCAGCACCGGGGGGCGTGACTCCGCTGGCCAGCAATCTTCAAGCCGGCAAGTTCCTCACTGTCGCCGAGGTGGCTGGAATTCTCCGGCTGTCCAAGATGTCGGTCTATCGCTTGATCCACTCGGGTCAACTCGAGGCTGTGCAATTCGGCCGCAGCTTTCGGGTGACTGAGAAGGCACTCAACACCTACCTGGAGCACGCCTACTTCAGCGCGGGCTAGGTTTACCGCTGGTGAAACTCCACGCCGAACTGTCGCTGACCTGGCCACAGTGCGTGCTCGGGTAGCACATCCACGCCGCAGGAGCGCGAGCCGATGCCGTGTACCGCGTCATCGAGAAACAAGTAGACGCGATCGCTGTGCACAAGCTCATACGGATGGCGCGCCTGGTCGAGCTGCTGCGGCGTGTATGCGCTCAACGTGAAGCCAGGTCGGTGCTGCTCTTGGTTCGGCCACGTGGTGATACTTAGCCGCTCGGCCGTTCCGTCGGAGATCATCAGCGAGCGCAGCTCACTGCGGTGCCCGGTCTCCTGCGGCCGGGAGTAAGCGACGTTGAGCTCGTCGATGTCCGCTGCGAAACGGCCGACCCGCGCTGCCTGCCGCGTGTCGGGATAGGACTCATTCGGACCCGTGCCGAACCAGCTTGCATGTCGCATCTCGCGCGGCAGATCGAACCGTACGCCGACGCGCGGCCAGGTGCAGTCCCAGCCAGGTGAGGGCACGATGTTGATCAGCAGGGCAAGTCCGTCGG
The DNA here is from genome assembly GCA_036377435.1 of Propionibacteriaceae bacterium. Lineage (GTDB taxonomy): Bacteria > Actinomycetota > Actinomycetes > Propionibacteriales > Propionibacteriaceae > Microlunatus. Next base: position 5,195 of record DASUYM010000066.1, on the reverse strand, counting down.
TCAGCCGCCAGTGAAAGTTCACATCGACGAAGAGGTTGGTTCCGGCGGCCGATGTCCGTACCGCTGCCAGCAGTTGATCATGATCATGGAAGATGTGATCCAGCCGGTGCACGAGCCGGTCGAGGCCACGCTCCCGCCAGCGTTGTTCTGACGATGGTCCGAGTACGCCTTCGCCATGAGTCTCCTCGGGACGACCCAACTCAAATGAGCCTCGGGCACTGCTGCGGTCGTTGTCGGTTGGTCCACGCCAGAGCTCGAGCCGGGGACCGTCGACGTCGGTTCCGTAGAGCCGGAGCAGCCGACCTGTGTAGGCGTCGAACTGCGCAGGACCCAGTGTGATCACGGACTCCTCCGGCTCCAAGGTCGGCGGAGCCGGCCAGGCGGGCAGTGTGGTGATCGTTTCGGGATTTGTCAGCTCGAACTGGCCGAGGGCTACCTCGTGGCCACGGTCGGCCCACTCCGTCGCCGCAACCAGCTCGGCTCTCAGCGTGAGCCAGGTCTCGCCGGCACCAGGCCTCACCAGCTCCTCAGACAACGCGACCGCTCGCTGTTGACCCGGCGGAATCGCCGGCATCAGTACTGTCTGATCGGCGACCGGATGCCCGTCCACCTCCCTCACAGCGACAAAGCGAAGGTGCTCGGTGGAGAGCGTGTGGTAGCGATTGCGGAGTGTCACGACACCGCCGTCGAAGTCGAAGAGGATGGGCTGGTTCACCCGGGTGAACTCAGCCAGGCTCGGCGTCGGGGTACCGTCCGGTAAGAGCATGCCGTCCATCACGAAGTTCCCGTCGTGCACCACCTCGCCAAAATCGCCGCCGTAGGCGTAGAACTCGACACCGTCTGGCGTACGCGTCAACAGCCCATGATCACGCCATTCCCAGACGAAACCGCCGTGCAGCCGGGGATAGCGCTCAGCCAGTTCGTCGTAAATCTGCATGCCTCCTGGGCCGTTGCCCATCGCATGTGCGTACTCGCACATCACAAAAGGCTTGCTGCGGACTCGCTGGGCGTCCGCGGGGCCGTTGATGTAGAAGATGAAGCCGCTCTCGGCACCGATCGCCTCGGTCTCCAGGTAGTTCGGGTACATGCGCGAATAGATGTCGGTGTAGGCGCAGGTGTGGTCGCCCTCATAGTGCACCGGCCGCCCGGAATCGCGGCGTCGCACCCAGTCGGCCATCTTTGCGAGGTTGCGGCCGGTTCCGGCCTCGTTACCGAGGGACCAGATGATCACCGATGGGTGGTTCTTGTCCCGTTCGACGGTACGTTCTATCCGGTCTAGGCAGGTGTCCGCCCAGCGCGGATCATCACTGGGATTTCCTTGCCAGTCACAGACGACAAAGCCGTGCGTCTCGTAGTCACATTCCGCGATCACCCAAAAACCGAGCTCGTCAGCAAGATCGAGAACCCGCGGATGCGACGGATAGTGACTGGTGCGGATCGCGTTGATACCGGCCCGCTTCATCATGATCAAGTCGTCCCGCGCGTACTGCTCGTCGAACATCCGGCCCCGGACCGGGTGGACCTCATGCCGGTTGACGCCGCGGAAGATCACCGGCTTGGAGTTGACGCTGAGGACGTCACCATCAATCCGGACCCGCCGAAACCCCAGCCACAGGCTCAGCGTCTCGCCCGGCGAGCTGACGCGCGCCTCATAGAGGCTGGGTACCTCCGCACTCCACGGCTCAACCTGGCCCACCGAGAATGCTGCGACATCGCCGGGTTGCATGAAGCGCTGCTCGATGCCGAGTTCGGCGATCTCGATCACAAGCGGGTACGCCTGCTCAGAGGCGATGATCTCCGGATGAATCGATCCTGTCCTATCCGCTGCGTACTCCGTGCGCAACCAGACGTCCTCAACCGCCCCGTACGGGCGGCTCAGCACCGTGACCTCCCGAAAGATGCCGGGCAGCCACCATTGATCTTGATCCTCCAGATAGCTCATCGACGACCACTGGTGCACCCGAACCAGGATCACGTTCTTGCCCGGCCGCACCACCTCCGTGATGTCGAACTCCTGCACCAGCCGGCTGCCCTTGCCAACACCGATCTCGACGCCGTTCAACCAGACGCGGTAAACCGACTCCACACCGTCGAAGCGAAGCAAGATCCGTTCCGCCGACCAGTCCGGCAGCTCGAAAGTTCGGCGATGGTCAGCGGTGGGATTCTCGTCGGGGACATGCGGCGGATCGATCGGGAACGGATACTGCACGTTGGTGTAGATCGGCCGGCCGTAGCTGCCTTCCCGGGCCTTGGTGGAGGTGCTGGGCAGCACCCAATGCGACGGCACGGGAATGGTGTCCCATGCCGCGTCGTCAAAATCCGGATCGGCAGCTGCATCATCAAGGCCGTGTGCGACCGGCGACCATCGAAACTTCCAATCACCATTCAGGCCGAGCATCGGAGCGTCGCTGCGCAGCCAGGCGCGAGGTCGGCTGCGTAGACCACTTCCAGGCGAAAAGTCGTCGAGATAGCTGTTCACGAGATCCAGTCTCGTGGTGAGTAGCCTCGGAGCGCTATGCGGGCTGAGGCTGTCGAGGCCGCCGGGGTGCCCTTCGACGGGCTGACGGTACATGGAGTCCCCTGACTCGCATCTATCAGGGCTGCCGGGTAGCATTCGGGAGTTGTCTGGCGACAGGCGCCGGCAGTGATCAAGTCCGGGACCGGAGCGACGTCTCGGGAACGAGAGGCTACACAGTGGGTTCGGTCATCAAGAAGCGCCGCAAGCGGATGGCGAAGAAGAAGCATCGCAAACTGCTCAAGCGCACACGGATCCAGCGCCGCCGCGCGGGCAAGTAGCCTCCCGGCCGGACCTTGATGGCCACGAAGCGGGTCGTCCTCGTCACCGGAGTCTCGCGTGACTTAGGTGCCCGGTTCGCCCGCGTCCTCGCGACTGACGAGGATGTCGAGGTGGTCGGGCTCGATGTAGCCCCGCCTCGTCACCCCCTGGGTGCGGCCGACTTCGTACGCGCCGACATCCGCAATCCGGTGATCGCCAAGGTTATTGCGACGCGCCGCGTCGACACCGTCGTCCATCTTGCGATGGTGACTACCCCGGGTAGTGCCGGTGGCCGCTCCTCCATGAAGGAGATCAATCTCATCGGCACTATGCAGTTGCTCGCCGCCTGCCAACGGGCGGAAAGCTTCCGAAAGCTCGTCGTGCAGAGCTCGATATCGGTGTACGGGGCGTCCCCGCGAGACCCGGCCAAGTTCACCGAGGACATGTCACCGCGGGCCCAGCCCCGTACGGGTTTCGGCAAGGATTCGCTGGAGATCGAAAGCTACGTCCGCGGACTGGCCCGTCGCCGACCCGATGCGGTGGTCACAATTCTCCGGATGGCGAACCTGATGGGCGCAGGCGTGGACAGCCACGTCACCCGCTACCTGTCGCTCCCGGTCGTGCCGCGAGTCATGGGTTTCGATGCCCGGCTCCAGTTCCTGCATCCCAGCGATGCCGTGGACGCCTTGCTGCTGGTGACACGCCGTGATGTACCGGGGACGTTCAATGTGGCGGCGCCCGATATCGTCACGCTCTCCCAAGCGCTTCGCAAGATGGGTCGGCCTTGCGTCGGCGTCCCGAGGGCTGCTGCGCCGTTGGTTGCCACACTGGTGCGCCAGGCACGGCCGGTCGACTTCTCCGCTGACCAGGTCGACGCGCTCACCTACGGTCGTGGCATGGACACATCCCGTTTCACTGCTCAGACAGGATTCGTCCCGGCGTTCACCAGCCGCGCCGCGCTGCAGGAGTTCGTCACCGCCAGCGAGGTTGGGTTGCTGAGCCCCGAGCGGGTTGACAGCGCGCTCGAGGCAGTGACCCGGGTGCTCAGAACGGCGGCAGTGGGCGATGGCTGAGGCGAAGATCATCGAGTTCGGCAGCCGTGGCCCGGGCGATCGCGGGCGCCGCCACGCCGGTGCCGGTCCTGCTGCGGAGCCCCAATCCGAACCCACTCTCGGTGATACGGATCCCGGGTTCGAGTCCGGGGACATCCCGCCAACCCCAGCGCTTGGCGCTCTGTTGAGTGAGCTGGCTCGACTGGCGTCACGGTCGCTTGGGAGCCTGAGGTCGGTGCCGATCACGCAGCTGGGTGGGTTCAGTGCCGATCCGCTGCGCACACTGGCTTTGTGGGCGCAGATGCTGGGCGTCGACTGGGAGGACTCGCTCGATGAGACGGTGGCCTTTCTCCGTAAGCGGCTGAGTGGAGATTATGCAGTCGATGAGTTCGGATTCGACCCCGAGTTCACAACCAAGATCTTTTTGCGGCCGCTGCGGCGGCTTGCTGATTCCTGGTTCCGGGTTGAGGTCCGAGGAGCGGAGAACCTTCCCGCTGATGGCTCGGCACTGCTGGTTTCCAACCACGCCGGCACATTGCCGATCGACGGGATGATCTTGCACACGGTGGTCTATGACGAGATTGGCCGCCATCTCCGGATGCTGGGGGCGGACTTGATCTTCAAGACACCCTACTCACATGATCTTGCTCGCAAGACAGGCACCACCTTGGCCTGTCAAGAAGATGCTGAACGCCTGCTCGCGTCCAACCAACTGGTGGCGGTCTTCCCCGAGGGCTTCAAGGGCCTCGGCAAGCCATACGGCGATCGCTACAAGCTGCAGCGGTTTGGCCGCGGAGGATTTGTCTCGGCCGCCTTGCGTGCCCAGGTGCCGATCATCCCGATCGCCATCGTGGGCTCAGAGGAGATCTTCCCGGTGATCGCTAGGGTGCCCGCGCTCGCTCGGGTACTGGGCCTGCCGTACTTCCCTATCACGCCGCTGTTCCCCTGGCTTGGGCCGCTTGGCATGATTCCCCTGCCGAGCAAGTGGATCATCCAATTCGGCGAGGCGATCGCAACCGACGAGCTCGGTGCCGGCGCCGCCGACGACCCCATGATCGTGTTCAACATCACCGACCAGGTGCGGGAGACAATCCAGGAGACACTGTACGCACTGCTGATGCAACGGCGAGGCGCCTTCTTCTAGCGTCCCCGGAATCATCTCACCCGTGGTGTCCAAAAGCTACGTGAACGTAGCTTTCGATCGCTCTGCGCAGGCTGCAAAGTACGCAGGCTGTCCGCAATCTGTGCAGACCCTGGCCTGGTGACGGAGCGGAGCGGCTAGGGCGCGCAGCTAATCTGTGCCACGTGTTCTGGGCCCTGGCGGTGATCTTGCTGGCCTTCGCCGGGTTCACTGTCATCGTGGTGAG
>DASUYM010000065.1:0-9470 GCA_036377435.1 Propionibacteriaceae bacterium | reverse complement strand
GCCCGCTACAACCAAGGCGCCCCACCCTTCGACTGGCGATTCAACCGTGACGACCTCGACCAACTCCTCGACCGGATCGCCGCCTAAACCCCCGACGAACAACGGGCGCGACCACTAGTGGCATCCGTGGGCTACGCCATGCAGCCGCTCCCCTAGCGGTGCTGCACTCGGAGTCGATGGCGTTCCTCACCGACCACTACGAAAGCCACTCCCGCTACTTCAAACGCCGGAGGCTGACCCGGCTCGGCTTGCCAGGCAGTCTGCCAGCGCAGCAAACACCACCGAAACCAGCTCTTCGGCAGCGCCTCAGCCGCCAGGTACACCGCGCCGGATCGGATTAGGCCGTCGGTTGCTCGGCATTCAGTCACCTTCGTCCAGCTCGAACAAGCCAACTTCGCCGACACCCTGAGCCGGCAAGGGCTAAGCGTGTCGCGCCTCCGCGTCACACGCTGGCGCCGAATCGTTCATCTTCTGTTTACCTTTACAGGTCCATCAGGACACGTGGCGCGCGTAATTTCACCGCGACGGGAGCGCCGCTGCACGCGTCCTTCCGAGCCAGCCCGGCACGCACCATGCCTCGGGTTCACCCAGGGGAAACGCCCTCGTCTGTGAAGGACACGCATGACCATGAACCGCCCCGTGAGCTCGCGAGCCACTCAGCTCGCCGCGCTGGCCGCTTTGGCCACCCTGAGTCTCACTGCCTGCGGGTCCGATCCGACCAGCGAGCCTGCCGGAGCTGAGCCCGGCAGCAGCGCCGGCGCGTCGGGCCTCGCCTGCCCCGCGGGAAAGCTCTCCGCTGAAGGCTCGAGCGCCCAGGCCAACGCCATCACCGAAGTCATCGTCGACTACAACGCCGAATGCGGTGACCAAGCGACGATCGAATACAGCCCGACTGGCTCAGGTGCTGGCATCAAGTCGTTCTACAACGGCCTCGTCGACTTCGCCGGCTCCGATTCAGCACTCAAGACCGAGGAGAAGGACGGGGTGATCGAAGCTGACAAGGCCAAGGAACGCTGCGAGAACAATCCGGCCTGGAACCTGCCCATGGTGGTCGGGCCCATCGCCTTCGCGTACAACATCGACGGCATCGACAAACTGGTGCTGAATGCCGAGGTACTCGCCGAGATCTTCAACGGCACGATCAAGACCTGGAACGACCCGAAGATCGCCAAACTCAACTCAGGGGCCAATCTGCCCGATGCGAACATCACGGTGTTCTTCCGCTCCGATGAGTCCGGCACCACGGAGAACACAACCAAATTCCTTTCCGAGGCTGGCAACGACGCGTGGAAGGACGAGCCGGCCAAGGCCTGGACCGGAACCGGCGAGGGCAAGAACAAGTCCTCCGGTGTCGCCGAGGCCACGGCCAGCACGAAGAACTCCATCACCTACATCGAGTGGAGCTACGCCAAGGACAACAGCCTGAGCATGGCCCAGCTGGACAGCGGCAATGGTGCGGTCGAGTTAACAGGCGGGTCCGTGGCGAAGGCAGTGACTGAGGCCAAGGTCAAGGGCAGCGGCAACGACCTGAGCCTCGACCTGAAGTACTCCGGAACCAAGGCCGGCGCCTACCCAGCCCTGCTAGTGACGTACGAGATCGTCTGCAGCAAGGGTCTGCCGGCTGACAAGACAGCGATCGTCAAGGACCTCCTGACTTTCTTCTCCTCAACCGACGAGCAGAGCAAGCTGGAGGAGCTGGGCTACGCACCACTTCCCAGCGACTTGCAGTCGAAGGTCATGACCGCGATCTCAGCGATCCAGTAGTCCCCTCCCCAGGTCGGGTCATCGCGGCGATGCGCCCGCGGTGACCCGCCGCCCCAGTCAGGTAGCGAGCAGGAGACCCACGTCAGTGACCGATACCGATGCCACCGAGAGGGCCCAGCCCCAATCGGCTGCAGCGCAGGATACGGGCCTGTCACCGGTGGTGGACCATAGTGCGGTGACCGTGCACTCGCCCGTCCCGAAGGTCATAGCTCACCGGGCGCCGGAGCCGAAGACGATCGACCGCGTGGAGAGGGGGCCCCGCGGCGTCAAGCTGGCGAAGATCAGCAAGACCGGTGATCGGGTCTTCCGTTCGCTGGCGAGCTCGTCCGGCTTGATCATCGTCTTGCTTGTGCTGTTCGTCGGTATCTTCTTGCTGGCTCTCGCGCTGCCCAGCTTGCGGGCCGACCAGGACAACTTCCTCACCTCGCGGAATTGGACAGTCGCCGGCAATGAGCTCCGCTTCGGGATCGCGGGACTGCTCTGGACGACCGTGTTGTCCTCGATCCTGGCGATGGCGATCGCCGTTCCGATCGCCGTTGGCGTGGCGCTCTGCCTCACCCAGTACCTGCACAAGCGAGCTTCGGGCCCTGTCTCTTTCATGGTCGATCTGCTCGCCGCCGTACCGTCAATCATCTTCGGACTTTGGGGACTGAGCGTCCTGGGGCCGTTCCTAGCCCCAGGGGCCGAGTGGCTGATCAGCAAGATCGGCTGGATTCCCCTGTTCAGCAGAAGCGTCGATCCCAAGGGTTCGGTGTTTGTCGCCTCTGTAGTGCTTGCCATGATGATCTTGCCGATCGTGACGGCGATCTCGCGCGATATCTTCGCGCAGACCCCGCGCGATCAGATCGAGGCGGCACTCGCCCTCGGCGCCACCCGCTGGGAGGTGATCCGAACCGCGGTGCTGCCCCATGGGCGGTCTGGTGTGATCAGCGCATCCATGCTCGGACTTGGGCGCGCACTCGGCGAGACGATTGCCGTGATGATCATCCTGACAACACCCGCTGCTGGTAGCCCCTTCACCCCCTCGATCTTCGCTGGCGGCGAAACTTTTGCCAGCAAGATCGCCAATAACGCATCTGAGTTCGACAGCCCGTCCAAGACTGGGGCCTACATTGCGGCAGGGCTGGTGCTTTTCGTCGTCACGTTCGTGGTGAACGCTATGGCCCGGATAATCGCCGAGCGGGGGGCGAAGTCATGAGCGCGACCACCACCGATTCTGAACTGTCCTTCCGCCGTCCGAGTGGTGTGCGGACGATCAAGAATGCCCTCGCCACGGTCTATGTGACGATTGCGACCCTGCTTGCGGTCATCCCGCTGTTCTGGGTGCTCTACACCGTGATCACCAAGGGTCTTCGGCTGATCCTGACCTCAACATGGTGGCTGCAGAGCCAGCGCGGCATTACTCCGCGCCGTGAGGGTGGTGGCGCGTACCACGCCATCGTCGGCACCGTGGAGATGGCCCTGATCTGTGCTGCGATTGCGGTCCCAATTGGCATCTTGGGCGCGATCTTCCTGATCGAGTACGCCAAGGGCACCAAAGTGGCGCGTGGGGTGAGCTTCATGGTGGACATCCTCACCGGTATCCCGTCCATCGTCGCCGCGCTCTTCATTTATGCGCTGTTCATCACGATCTTCGGGCTGGGCCGCTCCGCTGTCGCGGTTTCCTTTGCGCTGGTGCTGCTGATGCTCCCTACGGTGCTCAGATCGACAGAGGAGATGCTCAAGCTCGTACCTCAGGAACTGCGGGAGGCCTCGTACGCGCTTGGTGTGCCGAAATGGAAGACCATCCTGAGGATAGTCATTCCGACCGCATTCGGCGGCATCTGTACCGGCGTCGTGCTCGGCCTGGCGCGGGTGATGGGAGAGACTGCGCCGCTGCTGATCTTGGTCTCGTACGCGGTCGGCATCAACTTCTCGCCCACCAGTGACACCATGGGCGCACTGCCCACAATGATCAACTCGGGGCGAGACCAAGCGTCCCAGCTGCCCGGCTACGAACGAGTGTGGGCCGCCGCACTGACCCTGATCATCATCGTAATGTTGCTCAACTTGCTGGCCCGTGCCATCGCCCGGGCCAGCAAACTGAAGGAGAAATGAGCCATGGCGAAGCGCATCGACGTACGGAGTCTCAATATCTACTACGGCGGCTTTCACGCCGTGCAAGACGTGTCGATGACGGTGGAGCCGCGCACAGTGACAGCCTTTATCGGTCCGTCGGGATGCGGAAAATCCACCTTGCTTCGCACCCTGAACCGGATGCATGAGGTGATACCCGGCGCGCACGTCAAGGGCAGTGTGCAGCTCGACGGCACCGAACTGTACGACCAGGGAGTCGACCCGGTCGCGGTACGCCGAGTTGTCGGCATGGTGTTCCAGCGACCCAACCCGTTCCCGTCCATGTCGATCTTCGGCAACGTTGCCGCCGGCCTGCGGCTGAACGGTGTGAAGAACAAAAAGATCTTGACCGACGCCGTGGAACGCTCACTGATCGCGGCGAACCTGTGGAACGAGGTCAAAGACCGACTCGGCAAGGCCGGAATTGGCCTTTCCGGCGGCCAGCAACAGCGACTCTGCATTGCTCGCGCCATCGCCGTCGAGCCCCAGGTGCTGCTGATGGACGAGCCATGCTCGGCACTCGACCCGATCTCCACGCTTGCCATCGAGGACCTGATCGGTGAACTCAAGGAGCAGTACACGGTCGTGATCGTCACCCACAACATGCAGCAGGCCGCTCGGGTCAGCGACCAGACGGCGTTCTTCAACCTCGCGGCCCAAGGGAAGCCGGGCAAGCTCATCGAGATTGGCTCGACCGAGAAGATCTTCTCCAATCCGGACCAGAAGGCAACCGAGGACTACATCACCGGAAGGTTTGGCTGAGAACAGCTGGCTGCCAGGCAGAGTCTGTGCGTCTGATAACGACTAGCTTTGTCCATCCGGCTTCTGCCTTCTGCCCACATAGACTCAGCCCGTGAGCGCGAACCCTGGGTGGTATCCCGATCCGGGCGGCGGGCAAGGTCTCTTCCGATACTGGGACGGCAGGGCCTGGTCAGCAGCAACTTCGCCCAATCCGAGCGCGCCTCCGCCATTGCAAGGTCTTGTGAGCGGCGGAACGCCGCAGCAGGGCGGCCCGGCCTCCGGGCAGGAGGGCCAGCCCTACGGCCAGGGTGGACAGCCCGCGTACGGCCAGTCGCCGTACGGCCAGGACTACGGCAGCAGCGCGTACGCGAACTATCAGGATCTAGAGAAGAAGAAGACGCCCATCGGCTGGTGGATCGCCGGGGCTGCATTGGTAATCGGCATCATCATCGTGGCCGTTATTGCCATCCGCGCCGTGACCGGCGGGATCGACACCGGCACCAGTGGCGGGCCGGTCGCGCAACCGTCGCAGAACGCCTGCCCGCCGCAGATCACCCCGAGCGCTGAGCCTCCAAGCCACCCCGCCGACGGACGAGTGCATGGCGGGCCGGTCTCCTACCCCATGCTCGGTCCGCCGTGGGGCGCGCCACAAGGCGAGAACCGCGTGCCGTTCGGGAGCGACGTGCAGAGCCAGGTCGTACCCGTCGAGACTGACTATGACGGGAACGGCAATAACTGGGTCGCTTCGGTCCTGGTCGGTGAACTGCAAGCCGGCGACGGGTTTTTTACTCCGGAGCAAGGCTCACAGATCGTGGTGAAGTGCATTCTCGGCGCGTTCTACGGGAACAATCCAGTCAACAGTGACGTCAAGACGGACGAGAAGACCACGATCGACGGCCACGAAGCCTGGCTCGTCGAGTCTCACCTCACCTTCGACATCGCAGGGCTGAAGACCAAGGGGGAGCTCCTCATCGTGGCGATTGTCTCGGCTGGCAACCGGTCAGGTCTCTACTACGCATCGATACCTGACACCACGCCCGAGCTCGTGCAGCCTGCCCGTGACGCGCTGGAGCAACTCCAGGTCGACGGCTGACCAGACCCCGCTGTGTCAGAATCTGACGCGGTCATAGGTCGCTCAGCGTCTGACAGTCAGCAGTCGGCTAGGCCGCGGCGCTCCTTCATGGCCACTACGCGTGCTGCGCTCTCCCTAACCCGCTCGGCGAAAGCCGGGTCGTCCGAGGCCTCGTCCTCGATCGCATCGGCCATGGTGGTCGCCAGGCCCGCGTCGCCGATGATCAGCAGGTCACCTCCGGCCCGAATGAAGCGGAGGGCGCGCTCATCGGGCGGGAGAGTTCGCATAGCGGCAGCCGCCAGATCATCCGAGATCACGATCCGCGAGAATCCAAGATCCTTGCGCAGCATCTCATCGATGATCTTGGTCGAGAACGCCGCGCGGTGTTCGTCATCGATCTTGCGGTAGAGCGCCGAAGACACCATCACCATGTCGACGTCAGCATCGATGGCCGCGCTGAAGCCTGCGAGAGCAGCATCGTGGCGCGTCGTGGCGCGGTCGACTACCCGCGTCATGAAATCGGTGTTGCCGCGTACGCGGCCCAGTCCAGGGAAGTGCTTGACCGCCGTCGCGACGCCGGCCTGATTCATGCCTTCGGTGAATGCAGTCACTTTTGCTGCCACCGTCTTCGGTGAAGGGCCGTACCCACGGCGCAGCTTACCGATCGGCTGGTTGATCCAGACCATAGCGGTTGGCACGACGTCGGCGACGGGCGCCAGATTGGCGTCGATCCCGGCCGACCTGAGCTGGCGGCCCCACTCGTAGGCGTTGCGGCGAAGCCGGGCATCAGACTGCTTGGCTTGGACAGTTGCCGATGGAATCGTCGCGAAGCCCGGACCTCTAAGGCGCTGGACGAGCCCACCCTCCTGGTCCGCTGCGAGCATGACCTCTACGCCTTCGGGGCTGCGCGCGGCGTCTCGTACCTGGCTAACGACGCCTTTGATTGCCTGCATCCCGGCTGTGGAATTGCCGAGCAAGAGGACGCTTCCTGCTCGGGTCCGGTCGACTATCGCTTTCTCGGACGGGCCCATCCCGCCTGAACTGACAGCCACCATCAGCAGCTGGCCAACCTGCTCAGACCGACTCATTTTGCTGACGAGCTCCATGCACGGTTGATTCGCAGTGAACGACTCCGCCGGTTTCGACCCGGTCGAACCGCTGGGGAATGACGTGGGACTCTGGGGGCTCGACGTGGTCGGCGTCACGGCGATTGGCGGCGCGGCAGTGGGCACAGTGCCGCACCCATTCAGTGCGACACTGATCATCAGCGCGCAGCCTACGAGCCACGCACGCCGACCAGCCCTCGCTGGAGGCACTGCACCTCAATCCCGGGTCAATTCACTGCACCGAGTCACTGCACGAGCCTGTTGGCGGCCCGAGCAGTCCGGACACTAGGGTTGTCGCATCGCGGTGAGGACGCAGCGGCGCATCCGCACCTGCACGCCCACACGGTTTGGAGGACAACCCCATGTCGAGCGTCACCAGCGTAAGCCCACGCACTCTGGCCGACGTAGTTCCCGGAGGCTTGGTCCGCAGCATCGCCCTCGTGATTGGCGGAGCTATTTTCGTTGGTCTGACTGCTCAGGTCTCGATTCCCTTGGGGTTCACGCCGGTGCCCCTCACGCTACAGACCTTTTCCGTCTTGCTGGTTGGTGCTGCTTTGGGCAGTGTGCGTGGGGCGGCCTCGATGGCTCTGTATCTGCTGGCCGGAGTGGCTGGCGTCCCTTGGTTCGCGGAACAGGGCAGCGGCTGGGCATTCGCCTCCTTCGGCTACATCGTGGGCTTCATTGCTGCGGCCTGGCTGGTGGGGCGGCTCGCCGAGCGCGGCGCCGACCGCCGGGTGCTGCCGACCATCGGCATGATGGCGCTCGGGAACCTGGTCATTTACGTCTTTGGAGTGGCTGGCTTAATGGTGCTCGTGCCGAGCTTGACCGGCAAACCGATGTCGCTAGGCACCGCGCTGGCTGTAGGAGTGCTGCCATTCCTGATCGGCGACGCGATCAAGATTTTGCTAGCCGCTGGGCTATTGCCCGGCACCTGGAAGCTGATCAACTCCCGCCGTAGCTCGTAGATCGCAGACTATGCCGTTCTCGGCTGAAGTCCTCTCGGCTGGGCAAGGTGGCGGCCACGCGGTGGTCGTGCCCAAGGAGATTGCCCAAACATTCAGCTCCAAGCGGCCTCCGGTCCTGGCGCATGTCAATGGCGTCGAATACCGCTCCCGACTCATGGTTTACGGCGGTCAAAGCTATCTCGGCCTCCGCAAGGATCTGCTCCGCCGGCTTGCGGTGGCGGTCGGTGACCTGGTCCAGATTGAACTCGTCGAGGACCACGAGGAGCGAGTCGTCGTGGAGCCACCCGAGCTCACCCAAGCGCTCGCCGACAACCCGGTGGCCCAGGCCGCGTACGAGCATCTGCCCTTCAGCCACCGCACCGAGTACGCACGGTGGATCGATGAGGGGAAGAAACCTGAAACCCGCGCTGATCGCGTAGCCAAGACCATCAAACGGCTGACTGAGCCTCGCTGAGCCCCGGCCCGGACCGATCTGAATGGCTCCCGGAAGCCGTCCTCACACGCGGACTCCCACGACCCCGTCGAGCCTCCGTCGGCAACCTGGGTTCACCCAGCTTCCATGCGCTCTACATACGATGCAACCTGTGCAGAGCGACTGCAACCTGGGTTAACCCAGGTTGCCGACGGAATGTGAGCGACCGGGGGGCGGGCTGGGGGGCGGGCTCAGTCGTCGAGGCCCAGCAAGGCGTTCTCGAGCACCTCGGTCATCGCTGGATGGATCCAGTACTGGCCGCGGGCCACTTCGAGCCCGGGCTGCTCGAAGCTCATGGCCTGGACCAGCGGCTGGATCAGTGATGATGCCTGCGGGCCGATCACGTGGGCACCGAGGATGATCTTTGACCTGGCATGGGCGATGATTTTGACGAAATGGTCGGCGTCCTCCATGGCCCAGCCGAAGGCAGTTTCCCCATAGTCCTGGCGGGAGACCACGTAGTCCATCCCGTACTCCTTAGCCTGTGCCTCCGTCAGTCCAACTGAAGCCACCTGAGGCATGGAGAACACGGCGTGGGGCACGATCCTTCGGTCACTGGTGATCATCGAGTCGGGATGAAGCAGATTGTGTTGGACGACTCGAGCATCTTTGTTGGCTACGTGCTTGAGCTGCTCGTTTGAGCACACGTCGCCCAGCGCGAAGACTCCTGCAGCTGTGGTCCTCAGGTACTCGTCGACAACGATCAACCCATCGTCGTCGACCTCGATCCCTGCACGCGCGAGGTCGAGCGTGTCGCCGTTCGGCACCCGCCCGGTGGCGATCAGCAGCACATCCGCCTCGATAAGTTCCCGTCCTTCCTCTGGGCCCACGGAATCCACGCGTACGCCCAGGTCGCCGGTGCTCTCGACCGCCTTGACGGTGGTTTCCAAGCGGACATTCACTCGCCGGGCGAGGAGTTCGGTGAAGCGCTTCGCCACGTCAGCGTCCTCCCTCCGCAGCAAGACGTCGGAGCGGTTCAGCACCGTCACCGACGTCCCGAATGCGGAGAAGATGTGAGCAAATTCGGCCGCAACGTATCCGCCGCCGATGATGAGCATGGATCGGGGCAGCTCGTGCAGCCGCATCACGGTGTCGGACGTGTGAAACTCCACGGAGCTCAGACCCGGCAGCTCGGGAACGACCGGGCGGCTGCCAGCCGCAATCACGACCTGGTCGGCACTAATCGTCTCCGCCGCCCCAACGTCCAACTCCCGAGGTCCGACGAAGCGTGCACG
>DASUYM010000064.1:0-19202 GCA_036377435.1 Propionibacteriaceae bacterium | reverse complement strand
CCGGCATGCCTCCCTCGTCGGCCTTGCGATCCACTCGCCTGGACGTCGGACCTATGCACCGCATTCCTGGCGCGGGGCACTGTGAGGCGGCGGCTTCTGGCCTGTGCGGCCTCGGGTGTCGCTGCGGCCATGGTGGCGGCGATTGCCAACCAGCGAGCGGTACAGGCGCGACCAAACAGGGCCGCTCAGGCTCCCGACATCAGCGTGCCGGCGTCACGCTGGATCCGGACCAATCACGCAGGGGCAAGCGTCACCCTCGCAGAGGGCCCAATCGCAGTCGTCGCACTGGTTGCCGGCGCAGGGGTGGACCGGCTGCTTGACAGTTCGGCTCGGCGAAGCCTGGCCGTGGCCGTCGCCAGTGTCGGATCTGGGGCGGTCGGGGCGTACGACGACCTCTACGGGACGACCCAGGCCAAGGGCTTCCGCGGGCACCTGCGGGCGCTGAGTTCCGGTGAGGTGACCAGTGGGCTGATCAAGGTTGTTGGAGTCGGCCTGAGTGCGGGCGCCGCCGCAGCTTTGGTGCAGCGTTCGCGGCCTGGCTGCCCGAAGCCGATATGCCGTGCTCTGGACTGGCTGCTAGACACAGCGCTCATCGCGGGGACGGCCAACCTCACTAATCTGCTCGACCTGCGGCCCGGCCGAGCGGCCAAAGCGACCATTCTGCTGGGCTCTGGGCTGGTCGGCTTCGGCGCCGCCCCGGCGGTCGGCGCTGCTACGGGCAGCCTGCCAAGCGATTTGGCCTCCCGATCCATGCTCGGTGACTGCGGCGCCAATGCGCTTGGTGCTGCTGTCGGCACTGCTGCCGCCCAGGCCCTACCGCGGCGATTCCGACTGCTCGGCTGCGGCGCCGTCGCGGCGCTCAACCTGGCCAGTGAGCGAGTGAGCTTCACAGCTGTGATCGAGCGCACGCCGCTGCTTCGTCGGCTGGACCAGCTCGGCCGCCCGGCCACGGCTCTATCGACGCCGACCAATGACCGCGAGCATCGGTAGGCGCCCGCTGGTGATCGGAGGAGCGATGAGCGGAACGCGCCTTTTGGTTTCGCGAAGAGTCACGACGACACCAGCTTCCCGGGGCGCCGCCGGAGCGAACAGACAATGCGGCCGCAAGTGAGAGCCAGCCTCGCTTCCGTCGCCGCAGGTGTCGCAGGCCTCACCCTCGCATCGCGCCTCGTCGGATTCGGCCGGTCAGTGGTCTTCTCCAAGACCGTTGGAGACACATGCCTCGGCGACACCTACAACGCCGCCAACAGCCTGCCCAATGCGCTCTTCGAGATTGTTGCCGGGGGCGTCCTCGCTGGTGTGGTGGTGCCGGTCGTCGCCCGGCATGTCGGCGCGGGACGCGGCGAGCATGCTTCGCGCACCGCATCGGCGCTCATCACCTGGACCTTGCTTGTGCTCACCCCGGCCGGGCTCGCGGTGCTCGTCGGGGCGCGACTGTTCGCCACGATCTTTGCCAAGGCGGACTGTGCCGGCAGTGCGGACGTTCTAGCTGCACTCGTCGTCATGTTCGCGCCGCAGGTTTGGCTGTACGGCTTAGCGGTGGTCAGCGCTGGGGTACTCCAAGCTCATCACCGGTTCCTCGCCGCCGCAGCGGCGCCGCTGGTCTCAAGCGTGGTCGTGATCATCGCCTACCTTAGCTATGCCGCCCTTGCAGCTCCTTCAGCCAACGCTGAGCCGTCTCAGCTGACCGATCAGGCACTTGCCGCTCTCGGCTGGGGCACGACACTTGGTGTCTTTGCCCTGGCCGCTTGCACGCTGGTGCCTCTCGGTCGGGTCGGGCTGCGGCTCAGACCCCGGCTGCGGTTTGCAGAAGGTGACAGTTCGGTGATCATGACGATCGCCGCGGCCGGCATTGTCGGCCTAGTGCTCCAGCAGCTCAGTGTCTTGTTGATCAACTGGTCGGCGCAGCAGACCGGTGATCAAGGTGCCCTGACGCGGTTCACCTGGGCAAACGCCATCTACCTGCTTCCGTACGCCGTGCTGGCGGCTCCGCTGCTGCAGCTGAGCTTCCCGAGACTGGCCGCTGCCGCCGAACACGGCCGAGCCGAGGTCGGCCACGTGCTTGCCGAAACGGGCCCAGCCGCCGTTGTGATGGCATGGCTGGCCGCGGCCTTGCTGGTGGCGACGGCTGTTCCGGTGGCACGGGTGTTCGTGCTTGGACCTGGCTCTGGACGCACGGATGCACTGGCGTGGCCAATTGTCGCGTTCGGGCCGGCGATCGTCGGGTTTACCTTGCTTGGCCTGGCTTCCCGCACCCTGCTTGCCCAGCATCTGGGGACGGCATCGGGCATCGCCAATGCGAGCGGTTGGGGTGCGGTGATCATCAGCGTGGCCGCACTCCGCGTCCTCGTTCCTGCCGAGTGGCTCGTGCCGGCGCTGGCGGGCAGTGTGTCGCTCGGAATGGTCGTCGGTGCGGCGGCCGGGTGGCTGCTCCTGCGACGCTCCGGTATGCCCCGCGTCGGGTTGTCCAGGCCGATGCTTGTTGGACTGGTTGCTGCAGTGCTGGCAGGCGGGGTGGTGGCGGCCGGTTCCCGAGTGTTTGCGAATGTCGGCGTGCTGGCAGCGGTGCTGGGCGCGGTCGCCGCTGCGCTGCTGTGTGTCCTGGTGTTCGTGGCGACGCTACGACTTCTTGCGCCTGCGCTGCTCGCCCAGCTCTGGGCGCTGCGACGCCGTGTACCGTCGGCCGACGTGAGCTCATCATGAAGATCGCGCAGCTGTTAACCGCCAGCACCGGCGGCATCGGGCGTCATGTGGCCAGCATCGCCCCCAGGCTGGAGCGGCGCGGTCACCAGGTTCGGGTGTTCTGCCCCGAGGACACAGCCGAGGCCCAGGGTTTCAAAGAGCTCGGCCTTGATGTCTGGTCGCTGACCAGCCTGCGCCGGTTCATTGGCGCCGATCTTGTGCATGCACATGGGCTGAAGGCAGGTTGGCTGGGGCTCCCGATCGCCTGGATGTTCCGCGTACCCCTCGTCGTGACGTGGCACAACGCCGTACTGGGCGATGGACTCGCGCCGGCAGCCGTGCGCCAGACGCTACGGGCGGTGGCGATGGGGGCGGATCTGACCCTGGGGGCCAGCCGCGATCTCGTCGCTCAGGCCACTCGACTCGGAGCTCGGAACGCGCGGCTATCCCCGATCGCGGCACCGGCGCTGCCAGCCGCAAAGATCAGCCGCGACGAGCAGCGACGTGCTCTCGGTGCCGCGGCTCAGGACACGGTCATCTTGACGGTCAGCCGGCTAGCCCCCCAAAAGAACCTGGGCATGGTCCTCGACATTGCCGCGGCGGTATACGACCGGCCTGATCTTCGGTTTGTCACCGTCGGCGATGGTCCGGAGCGAGATACGTTGCAACGCCGCATTGTCGAGGAGCGTTTGCACGTGAACCTGCTGGGACACAGCGATGACATCGGTTCGCTGCTCGCTGCGGCTGACCTGGCGCTGCTGACCTCTACCTGGGAAGCGCGCGCGCTGGTGGCCCAGGAGGCTCTGCTGGCTGGCGTGCCGTTGGTCAGTACGCGGGTGGGTGGGATCGAGGAGCTGGTCGGTTCGGCGGCAGTGCTGGTCCCGCCCGGCGATGTCGAGGAGGCGGCGCGGCAGATTGTCGCTCTTGCGGACAACCCGGACGATCGTCGCCGTCTCGCGGAGGCAGGCCTTCGTCAGGCCGCTACCTGGCCCGACGAAGACGATGTCGTCAATGACCTGGTCGGAGCGTACGCCGACGTCGCTCGAGGTCGACGCTATAAGGGCTTCTGGAACAAGTCCGGCGGGTTCACCGCGCGATAGCGCTCCCACGACGTAAGCTGGAGGCCCGTGGGATACCGCGGGACATTGACCAAGCACCTGTTCGTGACCGGGGGCGTCGCCTCCTCACTCGGCTAGGGCATCACCGCATCGAGTCTCGGCAACCTTCTCGTTGCCCGCAGGCTCCGTGTCTCGATGCAGAAGCTCGACCCATACCTCAATGTTGATCCCGGCACGATGAACCCTTTTCAACACGGCGAGGTGTTCGTCACCGATGATGGCGCCGAAACCGATCTTGACGTTGGTCACTACGAGCGCTTCCTGAATGTCAACCTGTCGGGCGAGGCGAACATCACCACCGGCAAGGTTTACTCCTCGGTGATCGCGAAGGAGCGGCGCGGCGATTACCTCGGCGACACGGTGCAGGTGATTCCTCACATCACGAACGAGATCAAGGAATCGATGATGGCCATGGGAGGGCCGGACATCGATGTGGTGATCCACGAAATCGGCGGCACCGTCGGCGATATCGAGTCCTTGCCATTCCTGGAGGCGGCGCGTCAAGTGCGCCACGACGTGGGGCGCGAGAACGTCTTCTTCCTGCACGTCTCGTTGGTGCCCTACATCGGTCCCAGCGGCGAGTTGAAAACCAAGCCGACCCAGCACTCGGTTGCTGCCCTGCGACAGGTTGGTATTCAGCCCGATGCCGTGGTCTGCCGCTCGGACCGAGATATTCCAGATTCAGTGAAGCGCAAGATCTCTCTCATGTGTGACGTCGATGAATCCGCTGTCGTTGCCGCGATCGACGCGCCGAGCATCTACGACATCCCGAAGGTGTTGCATTCTGAGGGGCTGGACGCCTACGTGGTGCGGCGGCTCGACCTGCGCTTCCGCGACGTGGACTGGACACGTTGGAATGATCTGCTCGATCGGGTGCACCACCCGAAGGAGGAGGTGACGATCGCGCTGGTCGGCAAGTATGTCGATCTTCATGACGCGTACCTCTCGGTCTGCGAGGCGCTGCGCGCCGGCGGGTTCGCCAACCATGCAAGGGTCGTGATTCGCTGGGTGCCGTCCGACGACTGCCAGACTCGCGAGGGCGCGGCACGAGTGCTGAGCGAGGTTGACGGGGTCGTTATCCCAGGAGGCTTCGGAATCCGTGGGGTGGAAGGGAAAGTCGGCGCGATCCGCTACGCCCGAGAGAACCAGATCCCGATCTTGGGGCTCTGCCTCGGCCTGCAGTGCATGGTGATCGAGGTTGCCCGGCACATGGCAGGTCTGGATGGAGCAGACAGCAGCGAGTTCGCACCCGATACGCCGCATCCGGTGATCGCGACGATGGCGGAGCAGGTCGCGATCGTTGAGGGCGGCGGCGACCTTGGGGGCTCCATGCGGCTGGGCTCATACCCGGCCGAACTGCTGCCTGGCTCGATTGTCGCCAAGCGCTATGGCCAAGCCCACGTCGAGGAACGGCACCGCCATCGCTATGAGGTCAATAACGCCTATCGTGAGCGCCTCGAGGATGCTGGGCTGGTGATCAGCGGCATGTCACCGGACTCCAAGCTGGTGGAGTTCATCGAGCTGCCGGCCGAGATCCATCCTTACTTCGTCGCCACCCAGGCACATCCAGAACTCAAATCGCGGCCAACCCGTCCGCACCCCCTCTTCGTCGGCCTCGTCGAGGCGGCGCTGGACCGGAAGCTGGCAACCCGGCTTCCGGTGGACAACGACCATCGATGATCATCCTTGGTCCCGACGAGCTAACGGACACGCCGCTCGCCTGGCCGGTCGACTCATCGACCGTGCTAGCCCAGGGCAAGATCACCAGCTATGTGCAGGATCAGGTGAGGACGCCCGACGGGCACTTGATCGCGCGCGAATATCTCAAGCACCCCGGAGCGGTCGGGGTGATAGCGCTTGATGATCATGACCGGGTGGCGTTGGTCCGGCAGTACCGGCATCCGGTACGCCACCGGCTGATCGAGCCGCCAGCGGGACTGCTGGATGTCGACGGTGAGGACTACCTGCCGGCCATTCAACGCGAGCTGGTGGAGGAGGCAGGTCTTGCTGCTGGAAGCTGGGCTGTCCTGGTCGACCTCTTCACCACACCGGGAATCCTCGGCGAGTCACTTCGCATCTACCTCGCCCGCGACCTTGAGGAGGTCGATGACCCTGACGGTTTCGCCCGCGAGGGCGAGGAGGCACACATGGATATCGTCTGGGCGTCGCTCGACGACCTCGTGGCGGCAATCCTCGATGGCCGCTTACACAACCCGACCGTTGTCTCTGGTGCGCTCGCTGCCTGGACGGCACGGGAGCGGGACGGTTTCACGAGCCTGCGCCCCGCCAATGCCGCCTGGCCCGCGCGTGAGGCGATACCGACCGGCGGAGAGTAGCCGCGCCGCTTCCTACTGCTGCGTGGCATGATCAGGCTGATCGCCCAGCTTCGGTCAGGAGGATCTTATGAAGGTCGGCGTGCCCAGCGAGGTCAAGAGCCAGGAGTACCGGGTCGCCATCACCCCAGCCGGGGTGAATGAGTTCACACGGCACGGGCATGAGGTGATCGTCCAGTCCGACGCGGGCCTCGGCTCATCCATCACCGATGACGAGTTCGCAGCAGCCGGGGCCAAGATCGCTTCGAGCCCCGACCAGGTGTGGCAGCAGGCTGAGCTGATCCTGAAGGTCAAGGAGCCGATCGCGATCGAGTACGACCGGATGCAGCCTGGCCAGGTGCTGTTCACCTACCTACACCTGGCAGCCAGCAGGGACTGCACCCGGGCCCTGGTGGAGAGGAAGGTCACCGGCATCGCGTACGAGACGGTCCAGTTGAGCAACGGCACCTTGCCGCTGCTGGCACCGATGAGCGAGGTAGCCGGTCGCCTCGCGCCCCAGGTCGGCGCCTATCACCTGATGCGGCAGGGCGGCGGTCGGGGCACACTGATGGGCGGGGTCTCCGGCGTGTACGCCGCAAAGGTGGTGGTGATCGGTGCCGGCGTGTCGGGCATGAACGCCGCCGCAATCGCGCTCGGTATGCAGGCCGAGGTGCTGCTGCTGGACCGCAACATCGACAAGCTGCGGGAGGCGGACAGGATCTACCAAGGGCACCTGCAGACCATCGCCTCCAACGCGTACGAGGTCGAGCGTGCGGTGTTGGACGCCGACCTGGTGATCGGGGCCGTGCTGGTTCCGGGCGCAAAAGCGCCGACATTGATCAGCAACGAGCTGGTCTCCCGGATGCGCCCCGGCAGCGTGCTCGTCGATATCGCCATCGACCAGGGCGGCTGCTTTGAGGACAGTCGGCCGACCACGCATGCTGAGCCGACCTTCCGAGTGCACAACTCGGTGTTCTACTGCGTGGCCAACATGCCGGGCGCGGTGCCCAATACCTCGACCTTTGCGCTGACCAATGTGACGCTGCCGTACGCACTCAGCCTGGCCGATCGCGGCTGGCGGGAGGCGCTCAAGGGCGATCCGGCGCTGGCACTGGGATTGAACACTCACGATGGCATGATCACCAACGCCCCGGTCGCGCAAGCGCATGGGCTGCAGCACCGGGAGCTGGCCGACGTCCTTGGCTGACGCGCCCACGATGGCGGGACTCATCCAGACCTACCTCGACCATCTGACCGTCGAGCGTGGCCTGTCCCGGCACACCGTAGGGGCATATGGTCGCGACCTGCGGCGCTACGCGGACTACCTGGCAGAGGTCGGCATCACCCATCCGGCCCAGGTATCCAGCGCGATGATCGGCAACTTCGCGGCTCGGTTGCGCGAGGGCCTAGCCGCGCCCGATGGTGGCGGTTGGGTAGAGGCGCCGCTGGCCAGCGCAAGCGCTGCTCGGGCTGTGATCGCGGTACGCAGCTTGCACCGTTTCGCCTGTGCCGAAGGGCTGACCGCCGAGGATCCGGCGCGTAGCATCCGGCCATCGAAACCACCCAGGCGGCTGCCCAAAGCCTTGAGCCTCGAGCAGGTCCAGGCGATGCTTGCCGTCCCAGCGACCGACACCGAGGTTGGTGTCCGCGACGCCGCGCTTCTGGAGCTGCTCTATGGCACGGGCATCAGGATCTCCGAGGCGGTCGCGCTCGATGTCGACGATGTCGATCGGCTGGTCCGGACCGAGGCGGGCGAGCGGGCACCGGGACTTCGGGTTCTCGGCAAAGGGGGCAAGGAACGCATCGTCCCGGTCGGCTCGTACGCGCGGGCTGCGCTGGATGCCTACCTGGTACGCGGCCGGCCGGTTATCGCCGCACGGGCTCGCGGCACGTCGGCATTGTTCGTCAATACCCGGGGCGGCCGGTTATCGAGGCAGAGCGCCTGGGCGATCCTGCGGTCGGTCGCCGAGAGTGCCGGCGTCACGGCAGACGTGTCGCCACACACGCTGCGCCACTCGTACGCGACGCATCTGCTGGATGGTGGAGCGGACGTACGGGTCGTCCAGGAGCTGCTGGGCCACGCGTCGGTCACCACGACCCAGATCTACACACTTGTAACCATCGAGCACTTACGGGAAGTCTTCCTCACTTCTCACCCTCGCGCGTATTAGTGTCGTGTCGACAAAGTTGCTTGCTGCTCGGCGGCATGAGGCGGAACGCGACCCACGTGGTGCCGAGCCGTCCGGCAAGGAGGAGGCAGGAGTGCAGGAACTCCACGAGGGCGGCGAGGTTGGCCCCAATTCCGCCGGGCCCAATGTCGTGGCATCCTCGCCAAGCGTGGTGGCCGACCTGACCGACGAGCACTATCTCGATGTCAGCGAGTTTGAGGTGCTGTTCCGGGCTGAGCAGCCGGCCAACGTTGGTGAGGACTTGGCGGTGGCCGCGCCACCAGACGGCGTTGCGCACTCTGTCGAGCCCGAGCCGCTGATCGGTCCCACCGGGCGACCATGGCCCGATCTACCGACACCGCCGCCGCTGACCGAGCACGGACCAGCACTGATCATCGCCATGTGCAATCAAAAGGGGGGCGTCGGAAAGACCACCACGACAATCAATCTCGGCGCTGCTCTCGCAGAGCTCGGCCGGCACGTGCTGCTGGTGGACTTCGACCCGCAGGGCTCGCTATCGGTCGGCCTGGGGGTCAACCCCCACACCCTTTCCTCAAGCATCTACAACCTGCTGCTGAGTCGGGACACGTCCATCGATGAGGTGATCGATGAAACCAACGTTCCCGGGCTGGACATCCTGCCCAGCAACATCGACCTGTCGGCGGCTGAGATTCAGCTGGTCTCCGAGGTAGCGCGGGAGCAGACCTTGGTTCGGTTGCTTGAGTCGGTCAGGAGCCGCTACGACGTCATACTGATCGACTGCGCCCCCTCACTCGGCCTCTTGACCATCAATGCGCTGACCGCAGCTGACCGAGTGATCATGCCGCTGGAGTGCGAGTTCTTCGCACTGCGTGGCATCGCATTGCTGACCGACACCATTGCCAAGGTGCAGGACCGGCTCAATCCTCAGCTGGAGATCTTGGGGATTTTAGGCACGATGTACGACCCGCGTACGCTGCACAGTCGTGAGGTGCTCCAACGAGTCGTCGAGGCCTTTGGAGAGCAGGTCTTCCACACCGTCATTCGGCGCACCGTGAAGTTCCCGGAGACGACCGTCGCGGGGGAGCCGATCACGACGTATGCCCCCACATCGCCAGGAGCGGAGGCGTACCGCACCCTGGCTCGTGAGGTGCTGGCCAGATGTCGCGTCACGTAGGCGTGGGCCTGGCTGCAGCCTCGGAGCTCTTCGGGACCGGCAACGGCGACGACATCACTGGGGACGCCCAGCCACTAACCATTGCTGCTGCTGCATCGGATCCGGCCGGTCGGCGTGGTTCGGGCCGGATCCGCCACGAGGAGAAGATCACCGTCTATGTCAGCGCCGAGGAATTACTGGCCCTGGAGCAGGCGAGGCTGACCTTGCGCGCTCGATACGGCATGGCAGTCGACCGCGGGCGGATCGTCCGTGAGGCGATCGCAGGGATGCTTGCTGATTTGGAAGCGAGTGCCGACGACTCCGAGCTGGTCCGGAGGCTGTCTACCCCGTGACTCTGTTTCCGTCGGGGGAGGCTGAGCAGGAGACGAGGCTGCTGGATGGCGTCTCGAGGCCGCCGCATGGCGGAGGTTTCGAGGTTCATCTCGCCAACTTTGACGGTCCCTTCGACCTATTGCTGCACCTGATCTCCCGGCACAAGCTGGACATCACCGAGATCGCCCTCTCCCAGGTGACTGACGAGTTCATCGCCTACATCAAGGCCGCTGGCACCGGCTGGGATCTGGACCAGACGAGCCAATTCATGGTCGTCGCCGCCACATTGCTGGACCTCAAGGCTGCCCGGCTGATCCCGTCAGGGGAGGTAGAGGATCCCGAGGACCTGGCTTTGCTGGAGGCACGGGATCTGTTGTTCGCGCGATTGCTGCAGTATCGCGCCTTCCAGCGCGTGGCCAGCTACTTAGCCGCGACTCTCGAGGCGCAGGGCCGCCGGTTTCCACGCGACGTGGGAATGGAGCCACGCTTCGCTCGGCTGATGCCCGAGGTGACGATCTCGATCAGCCCGGCCCGGCTCGCTGCCTTGGCTGCGAAGGCGATGGCGCCGAAGCAGGCCACCGTGTTGTCGCTGGCCCACATGCATGCCCCAGTCGTGAGCGTCCGTGAGCAGGCCAAGGTCGTGGTCGACCGGTTGCGGGAACAACGCGCCATGACCTTTCGGGCGCTGACGCACGACTCGTCGAACATGTTGACCACCGTGGCACGCTTCCTCGCGCTGCTCGAACTGTTTCGCGATGGCGCTGTCGCGTTCGAGCAGTTGACCCCTTTAGGAGAGCTGACCGTCCGTTGGACCGGCGCCGACGACGGCGAGTGGGTGGTCTCCGACGAGTTCGACGAAACCCCAGAAACCCCTGAGGCGGACCAATGAGCGACCTAAACCCCGAGTTGTCAGCGTCAGAGTTCGCTCTGGCAGCCACCGAGGCTGACAAGTCGGTGAATGTGGCCGGGGCGCTGGAGGCGCTGCTGCTGCTGGCTGCTGAGCCAGTGACCCAGTTTGAGCTGGCGCAGGCAGTCGCGGTGCCTGAGTCGGTCGTTGCCGAGACGCTGGCGGAGCTGGTCGCCTTCTACGAGGAGACCGGACGTGGCTTCGAGCTCCGGCAGGTCGGTGGTGGTTGGCGGTACTACACGCGTGAGGAACACGCCGAACTGATCACCCGGTATGTGGTGGAGGGGCAGCAGTCGAAGCTTTCGCAGGCCGCCTTGGAGACGTTGGCAGTGGTCGCGTACACACAGCCGATCTCCCGCGCGCGGGTGTCTGCCGTCCGAGGGGTCAACGTCGACGCAGTGATGAGAACTCTGCTCGCTCGTGGACTGATCGAGGAGGCAGGTCACGATCAGGAGTCCGGCGCCGTGTTGTTCGCCACCACTAGCTACTTCATGGAACGGATGGGGCTGAAGGCGTTGGAGGACTTGCCGCCGCTTGCCCCGCAGCTGCCCGAAGTGGAGGAGTTGGAGGCCGAACTCGGCCAGCTGGCAGGGGCTTCCGCGGGCACAGCCCACAGCGACTCCGGGCCTGTCGAGTCGGACTCTGATTCAGTCCGGGACCCTCCGCCGTGACCGAGCCCGCAGATGGCGTACGGCTCCAGAAGGTCTTGGCGGCTGCAGGGATCGGCTCTCGCCGGGCATGCGAAGTCCTGATCAGCGAGGGACGCGTCGAGGTGAACTCCGAGGTGGTTACTGAGCAGGGGCGAAGAGTCGACCCGGAACATGATGTGATCCGAGTCGATGGCGCCCGCATCCCACCGCCGCGCCGGCATCGATACCTCGTAGTGAACAAGCCGCGCGGTGTGGTGGCCACGATGGACGATCCAGAAGGCCGGCGTACAATCGCCGACCTGCTCGCCGAACCCGCCGACCGCCGCACAGCGCGCTCGCTCAAAAACGAGCGGCTGTTCCACGTGGGCCGGCTGGACATCGACAGCGAGGGTCTGCTGGTCCTGACCAACGACGGCGAGTTCGCCCACCGGCTGGCGCACCCCTCCTACCAGGTGCCAAAGACATACGTCGTCGAGGTAACCGGGGTACTGAGCGAGCAGACCGTGAGGCGCCTGCGCCGCGGCATCATCCTCGACGACGGGCCAGTGCGGCCCAGCTCAGTCAAGATCATCTCCAGCGCCGGCGACAAGACCCTGCTCAAGATCACGTTGCAGGAGGGTCGGAATCGCATCGTGCGCCGTACCATGGAAGCGGTTGGCCATCCGGTCCGCCGGCTGACGCGGATCGGAATCGGACCGGTCCGGCTTGGGAACCTGAAGGTCGGGGAGTACCGAGAGTTGACCCGCGAGGAGCTCGGCGGGTTGCTGGATCTTACCGGTGGCTGAGCTGGCGGGGGACTGACCGGGTACGCAGAGGAGGGCAGTGGACCGCAGAATCTTCGGACTTGAGACGGAGTATGGCGTCGCGTGCACCTCGGGAGGCACGCGACGGCTGACTCCGGACGAAGTGGCGCGCTATCTTTTCCGCCGAGTCGTGACGTGGGGACGTAGCAGCAACGTCTTTTTGCGCAATGGCTCCCGGATCTACCTCGATGTCGGCTCGCATCCGGAGTACGCGACGGCCGAATGTGACGACCTCGTACAGCTGATCAACCACGATCGCGCCGGTGAGCGGATCCTGGAGGACCTGATCGTCGACGCCGAACATCGGCTGGCCAGCGAGGGCATTACCGGCGACATCTACCTGTTCAAGAACAACACCGACAGCCACGGCAACTCCTATGGCTGCCACGAGAACTACTTGATCTCAAGGATCGGGGACTTCTCCAAGATCACCGACGTGCTTGTGCCGTTCCTCGTCTCGCGCCAGCTGATTTGCGGTGCCGGCAAGGTGCTGCACACAGCCCGGGGGGCGGAGTACAGCGTCAGCCAGCGCGCCGAGCACATCTGGGAAAGCGTGTCGTCGGCGACGACCCGTAGCCGGCCGATCATTAACACCCGCGACGAGCCGCACGCGGATCCGGAACGCTACCGACGCCTGCACGTCATCGTCGGGGACTCGAACATGAGCGAGACGACCACGCTGTTGAAGGTGGGGAGCGCCGAGCTGGTGCTGCGGCTCATTGAGGCTGGCGTCCCGATGCGGGACTTCACGCTGGAAAACCCGATCCGCGCGATCCGGGACATGAGCCGCGATCGGTCAGGGCAGGTCAAGGTCGCACTGTCCAATGGCAGGCGGGTTTCTGCGCTGGAGTTGCAGAACGAGTACTACGAGAAGGTGTCGGAATTCGTCCGACGGGAGAGCCTGGGCACTCGGATCGTCGATCGGGTGCTCGATCTCTGGGAGCGGACGCTGCGAGCTGTCGCTGAGGACAAACTCGCGCTCATCGACACCGAGATCGACTGGGCGATCAAGTTGAAGCTGCTCGACCGCTACTCGATCAAGCACAAGCTCAGCTTCGCCGATCCGCGAATTGCCCAGCTCGATCTTGCGTACCACGACATTCGAAGGTCCCGCGGTGTCTTCTCCTTGCTCGAGGAGCGCGGCCTGGCAGCCCGCGTCACGACCGATCCGGCGATCTTCCGTGCCAAGGCAGTGCCGCCCCAGACGACGAGGGCCAAGCTCCGCGGCGATTTCATCCGTGCTGCGCAAGAGGGGCGCCACGACTACACCGTCGACTGGGTACACCTGAAGCTGAATGACCAGGCGCAGCGCACGGTGCTCTGCAAGGACCCGTTCGTCGCCACAGATGACCGGGTCGAGCGTCTGATCGCCTCGATGCGCAGCTAATCGTCGATCGGGCCAATCACTACGTTGTCCGCGCTTTCGACGTCCCCCCTGTACCCTTCTCCGGTGCCTTCTTCTCCGGTCAGGTTTGCTGTCGTCCTTGGGCTAGCGTCGTCGTTGCTGCTGCTCTCTGGATGCAGCAAGGACGAGCCGGCCGCTGATGCAGCTTCTCCCGCTCCCTCGGCGACGCCAACGTCAGCCACTCCTTCTGCTTCGCCGACTCCAACGCCAAAGCCCAAGCAGGTCAAGGCGTCGGACAACTTCGACAAGGTCACGGTCAGTGGAGGCTTTGGCGAGACACCGAAGGTCAAGGTCGAATCGCCGTGGGCAATCGACCAGACCAGGACCAAGGTGCTTGAGTCCAGCAAGGGCCCGGTGGTCGGCGAAGGCCAAAGTGTTGAGGTCAACTACTACGGAGTGAACGGACGGACCGGCAAGAAGTTCGACGAGTCATTCACTAACGGACAGCCTGTTGCCTTCAGCTTGGCGCAGGTCGTTCCTGGATTCAGCAAAGGACTCGTTGGGCAGCGCCAGGGCAGCCGTGTGCTGATTGCCATGCCTGGCAAGGACGGCTACGACCCGATGGGCGGCAACCCGCAAGCCGGAATCGAGGTCGGCGACACTTTGATCTTCGTCGTCGACCTGGTCGACGTGCAGCTCGCTGGCCCAGAGGGCAGCACCGTACAGCCCAAGGAGGGGCTTCCGACAGTGACGGACAAGGGTGGTAAACCCGAGGTC
This sequence comes from Propionibacteriaceae bacterium, assembly GCA_036377435.1. GTDB lineage: Bacteria > Actinomycetota > Actinomycetes > Propionibacteriales > Propionibacteriaceae > Microlunatus. The sequence continues at coordinate 4,972 of DASUYM010000064.1, read as the reverse complement.
ACCATTCCGGAGTCTGCTCCACCCACCACCCTCCAGGTGCAGCCGCTGATCAAAGGCAAGGGCAAGAAAGTCGGCGCGAACGACGCCATCACCTTCAACTATCTGTGGGTGCGATGGAGCGACGGCAAGGTGTTGGAGGAGACATACGGCGGCAAGCCGGCCACCGCTGAGCTGTCTGGTTTGCTTCCAGGAATGGTCAAGGGCCTGACCGGCCAGACGGTGGGCAGCCGCGTGCTGCTCGTCATTCCGCCCGCCGACGGCTATCCGGACGGCAACGCCACCCCATCGATCAAGCCCGGTGAAACGCTGGTCATCGTGGCCGACGTGCTCTTCACCCAGAGTCAGTAGCGGCGTCGAAATAGTCAGTCCTGTTCGCTTCCTCAGGAGCCAAGAAGCGTGATGGCGTGGCGGCCGGCGGCAGCTGCAGCGAGGAAGTAACCAGGATCGGCCTCCAGGCCACGCCCCATGCTGGAAAGCCGGATCGGCGACGCCGCGAGAACTGTTCTGAGGCCGGTGAGGTCGACCATGATCAGCCGGTGCCGGGACATCTGGTCCAGCCTGGCGGCAACGGCGCTGGCCAACTCAGCCATCGCAGGCGAGCCGTCGCCGGCGAGATCCGGCACCGCAATATCCGCCTTGCAGAGCGCTACCCGGCCGTACGCGGTCAGGCTGTGATGGGACACTCCGCGATGCCGCTCACGGGAGTCGGCTCCGGAGATTCGCAAGGTGCCGACTGGACGGCCGCCAAGGACGGCTGCAGCGTTGATGGCCTCGCCGGCATTGACCCCCGAGAATCCCCAGCGGGTGCCGGTGCCAAGGTTTCCCGGCCCCTGGCTCACGACGACCAGTTCTGCGCCGAGCGCGAGTCGAGCGGCGAGAAGACCGGAGTGCAAGGTCACTGTCTCCAGGTCGCCGCCGAATGCCTGTCCGACGGTCACAGTTCCCGCAAGCAGGCCGCTGGCCCGCAGCTCCGCCACCGAGCGGGAGAACGCCATCGGCAATGCGCCCTGGTCGCTCATCACGTAGACAACCCGGGAGCCGGGGCGGTCGCGTGCGATGGCGAGCAATACAGGGGCGAGCGCTGAATGCAAGTCGGCGACGATAACCGGCATCCCGTCGATCGAGTCAGCGTCGGCGAGCAGTTCATGGTGCGCCGAGCCCTGCTCATCGGCTCCCGCCACCATGGCCTGCAATGGCAGGTAGCGCGCCTTCACGAGGTGCCCGCTGGGCTGCGGCGGCTGGGCGGTCACCCTGCCCTCAGCGTCCAGGACGGCGATCACCAGGGCGTAGCCGCCGGTCCCCAGGCCGCGATCCAGGGCCGCGACATTCAACAGCACCCGATCGCCGACCGACGGCGCAGCCATCAGGTCGGTATACGCGAGGGCCGGTACCTCGGAGGCCGCGTCAGCGTCACGCCGCGCAACAGTCAGCTCTACGGCCCCCTTCCACTGACCGCGCAGGGCGGTCACCGTGCCGTCAGCCCAGATGATCACGTGCCCGACCTTAGACCCCTGGAAGGGACCACCACCCATGGCTCGCGTGGCAGTAGCGCAGGATCGAAGCGCTCGAGCAGTGCATTGGGCGAGACGCGTTCGCCAGGCGATGCCAGGTCCAGCGACTCCGCAATAGGCCCAAGAACAGTGCTCGGCTCCGAGCCCTGCGCAGCCAGCTCCGGGAGGGTGACGGCACCGTCTCGCTTGGCCAGCCGTTCGCCCCTTGCGTTCAGCGCCAGCGGCACGTGCGCATAGATCGGTGTCGGGTAGCCGAGCAATTCAGCGAGGAAAGCCTGAGTCGCTGCCGCTGGAAGCAGGTCGTCGCCTCGTACGACCTGATCGATCCCAGAGAAGGCATCGTCCACGACTACTGCCAGGTTGTAGGCAGGGACGCCGTCGCTGCGAAGCAGCACGACATCATCAACCTCCGCCGTGATCTCGCCATGTAACAGGTCGTGCACAGTCCGCACAGCGCCGTCGGCCCGGACCCGGAGTGCGGGCTGCCGCCGCAGCCTGCGATCTGTCCGCTCTGCCTCAGTCAGGTTCCGGCAGATGCCGGGATAGCGGGCAACGCTGCCGTGCGGTGCCGAGGCGGCTTCCACAATCTCGCGCCGGCTGCAGAAGCATTCGTAGGTCCTATCGGCCAGCTTGAGTAGCGCATGCTGGTATGCGTCCAGCCGCTGTGACTGCAACACGGGCTCGCCGTCGAAGGTGATTCCCAAGGCGGCGAGGTCGGCACGCTGCTGGTCGGCCATTCCAGGTCGAACCCGCGGCGTGTCGAGGTCCTCGATCCGGAGGAGGAACCGGCGACCGCTCGATCGCGCGAAAAGCCAGGCAAGCAGCGCGGTGCGTAGGTTGCCTACGTGCAGTTCACCGGTGGGGCTCGGCGCATAGCGGCCTGCGCCGGTGCCGCTCCGAGACGCGGCGAGGTCATCTGTCGAAGCGCCCGCGAACCTGGACGGAATGTCAAACATCAGCTGGTACCGTGCTCATCGAGGCTCCGGTGAGAAAGTGATCACACGCAATGGCACCCCGCAAGACCGAGAGAATTCTCAACCTCACTATCTGTTTACTGGTGTCGGGCCGCTATCTTCCCAAGAGTCGCATCCGCGAGGCGGTCGAGGGCTATCACAATCTCAGCGACGCCGCGTTCGAGCGCACCTTCGAACGCGACAAGGACGAGCTGCGGTCGTTGGGGGTGCCGATCGAGGTCGGCAGCTTCGACCCCCTCTTCGATGACGAGCCCGGGTATCGGATCCTGTCCTCGGAGTTTGCATTACCGGCCATCGACCTGGACGCTGAGGAAGCCGCCGTCGTGGGAGTTGCCGCGCGAGTCTGGCGGCACGCGAGCATGGCCGAGGCGACAAGGAGCGCCATCGCCAAGCTGCGGGCGGCGGGCGTGGAACCGGATGCCTCGCAGCTTGCTTCCCTGGAGCCATCCGTTCGGGCATCGGAGCCGGGCTTTGAGGTGCTGTGGAACGCCGTGCTCGACCGCGCGCGGGTGAGCTTCACCTATCGCGACGGCAACCCGCGCACTCTCGAACCGTGGGGTTTGACCTCATTCAAGGGACGGTGGTACGTGATCGGTCGCGATGTGGACCGGGCGGCCACCCGGATGTTCAAGCTGTCGCGGATGGCCGATCTCCCCAAGAGGGTCTCCCGAGCCGGGTCGTATGAGGTGCCGGCCGACCTGGACCTGCGGAGACTGGCCCGCTCTCTCGCGCCGCGCGAGCCGACCGAGACCGCGGTGCTGGCGATCCGTGCCGGCAAGGCGCCGGGCTTGGCTCGCCGCGGTGAACCAGCCACTACCAATATCAAGCTTCCAGCCGGCTTCGCGGTGCACGTGGTCGGCTTCAGTGATCTCCACTCAGCCGCCGAGGAAATCACCCAGTACGCCGCCGATGTTGTGGTGCTCGAGCCCGCCGAGCTGCGGGAGCTGGTCGTCCGCGGCCTGACCGCTGTCGCAGAATCGGTGACTGCAGCGTGACGTCTCGGGCCCAGGTACGACGGCTGCTCAGCCTCGTTCCTTATCTGCGCGAACATGACGGCGTCGCGATGGCCGACGTGGCGACGGCTTTCGGGATCACCCTCAAGACACTGCGCGAGGACCTCAGCGTCCTGTGGATGTGTGGCATGCCTGGGCTCACCCCGGGCGACCTGATCGACATCGACATGGACGCGGTGGACGGCGAAGGCGTCATCCACCTGAGCAACGCCGACTACCTCACCAGACCATTGCGATTGTCGGCCGACGAGGCGCTTGCGCTGGTGCTGGCACTGCGCACGCTGCGGGAAGTCGCGGGACCGGGCAAGCGCGATGCCGTCGACCGCGCCTTGAAGAAGCTCGAGGCTGCCGCGGGAAACACGCCGGCCACCGATCAGGCCACAGTCGCCGTCACCGCCGCCCGGGATGACATTCAGGCACGAGTGAACGATGGGCTGCAACGCGGCAAAAGGCTCGACCTTACCTACGACGTCGCTTCTCGGGCGGAGACAACGCGGCGGATGGTCGATCCCTTGCGGGTGTTCGTACTGGACGGCTACGGCTACCTAGAGGCTTGGTGCTACAGCGCCAAAGCGTTGCGGACCTTCCGGCTCGATCGCATTGCAGCTGTCGAGGTCACCTCGATCGATGTGGCTCCGCGCGAGGTTCAGCTCAAGGACCTGTCGACAGGATGGTTCGAGGCCCTCAAGGACGCTCCGCTGGTCACTCTGGAGTTGGAACCCTCCGCGGTCTGGATAGCGGAGTACTACCCGACCGAGGCAGTCACCTCTCTTCCCGGCGGGGGCCTCATCGTTTCTCTGCACGTAACAGACCCCGCCTGGCTGCGTAGCCTGCTGCTCCGGCTCCAGGGCGGGGCCCGGGTGCTGTCGCCCGACGGTGCCGGGGATTCGGCTGCCGAGGCCGCCCGTGAAGCCCTTGATCAGTACGCGGTGCTGCTCGGGACTGCTGCCGGCGCTGTGAGCGACGCCAGCGAAGCGCCTTAGGCGCGGACTGGCCGAGATGGCGCGTGTCACACGTGAGGGTGGGGTGGTCGCAGCATGCGTATGGGACCACGCGGGCGGGCAAACGCCCCCAGCGCCGTTCTGGGATGCCGTGCACGAACTCGACCCCAAATGAAGCCGGTGAATCCGGTCGGGCCGGCGGACACGAAGGTCATCTCGCCGAGTTGTTTACGGCGGCCCGCATGCATGACGTGCACGAGACCGCGTTGCCGGTCACCGTGGGGCACGCCACGTTCGGGGACTGGTGGGAGCCGTTCACACTCGGAGTCGGGCCTGCCGGTGTGTACCTCACCTGGCTCGAGCGCGAACGTCAGACCCAGCTCCGCAGGCTCTGCTTCGAGGTCCTCGGTCCCGGCTCGTTGACGATCGAGTCCCGCGCATGGGCCGCGCGGGGACATATCTAGCGACCTGCGTCAGATAGGGTGCTTGGGTGGTCTGGGTGATCGTCTTCGGAGGCATCGCACTGGCGGGCC
>DASUYM010000063.1:0-10473 GCA_036377435.1 Propionibacteriaceae bacterium | reverse complement strand
CCAGACCCAGCGGTGAGCTTGTGCACACTCATCGTCACAACCCCGAAAGGCGATTGCGCCCGCGCGGCGGTCACGCCGACCCCGGGGGTACGTCCCCGCGTGCATCAGGTGTGCTGGGCTTGGAAACTTCGGAGTTCGAGGAGGTACGTCGGACGGAGCTGTCGGCGGTCTGAGTCATCACAGGATTTCAATCTTGAGGCAGTGCGGATCGGAGGTAGGCGGAGAGTGAGGAGTCAGCAGCGATCTGACGAGAGCAGCGTCAAAACACAAGTCCCGTAGCAGGAACCCTCTACGACGCGAATCGCGCTTTGGCACACCAACCACAACGAAATCAACCTCGTCGCTTGACCGGCAGATTCCAGTCGTGGGATGTCTAGTCAGGGTAGGTCCCTCAGAGGAAGATGGAAACGCACGAGGAACCAACAGGAGCGTGACGTCATGGTCGCATCCACCCTGGAACGCCTGACCGCATCGGACATGTTTCTGCTCCTGTGGGATGACTTCGGCTGGTCCGGCGACATCGGCGGGCTCGCCATCCTCGACGGCACCAGCCTGCTCGACCGCGAGGGTCGCGTCCGGATCGAGTACGTCCGCCGCCATCTGGAGCTGAGGCTCCACCTGGTCCCGCGCTTCCGGCAGCGCCTGTACCGGCCGCGGCGGGGATTGGGCTGGCCGCTGTGGGTTGACGCGGCATCCTTCGACCTCGCTGACCACGTCCGAGTCCACCCACTGGCCGCTCCGGGCGACCCGGCGCAGCTGCTGCAGGCCTGCGAGCAGCTGGCGCGGCGGCGGCTGGATCCAAGACGGCCGCTGTGGGAGCTGTGGCTGCTCCCTGGCTTGCCGGACCGACGGGTGGGGGCGTTCTTGAAGCTGCACCACGCCATCGCCGATGGGATTGCGGGTGTGGCTGCCTTCGGGGCGCTGCTGGACCTGACCGCCGATGCGCCAACCCCGGTCGCGCCGGCATGGATGCCGACGCCGATCCCGACCTCCGCTGAGCTGCTCCGCGACAACCTGCGCCGCCGCGGCCAGGGGCTCGGCCAGGCACTCCGGGGCATCGCCCATCCGAGCAGGACGTTACGCCGGGCGCGGGATGCCTGGCCGGCGTGGTGGGAGTTCCTTGCCGAACAGCGCGCGCCACGCACCAGCCTCAACCGCCCGATCGGCGCCGAGCGCCAGCTGGCCATCGTCCGCAGCCGGGTGGAGGTTGCCAAGCGAGTCGCCCACGCCCACAACGCCAAGGTCAACGACGTGGTGCTGGCGGCCGTCGCTGGCGGCCTGCGCCAGCTGTTGAGTAGCCGTGGTGAGGATGTTCAGGAGTTGACGCTGCGCGCGATGGTGCCCATCTCGCTCCGCCAAGGGCAGCCGAGGCAGGCCAGTGGCAACCAGGACGGGTGGATGATGGTGCCGCTGCCGCTCGGCGAGTCCGACCCGGTTCGCCGGCTGCAACTGATCGCTGCCGAGACTGCCGAGCGCAAGCTCAAGCCCCGTCCGCGGACCGGCAGTGGAGTGCCGCTGCTGTTCCAGCGCGCGTTCCTGCGTGGCTTTCGTCATCAGCGGCTCCTGAACACAAGCGTCACCAACCTGCCGGGGCCGCCGGTGCCGCTCTACCTTGCGGGGGCACGGCTGCTGGAGCTGGTCCCCGTGGTGTCGCTCATGGGCAACCTCACGCTCGTCGTCGCGGTGCTCTCATACACCGGGCAGCTCAACCTCACCGCGGTGGCCGACCGGGACACCTGCCCGGACGTGGAGATATTTGCCCAAGGCGTGCAGGGCACCCTTGACGAGCTGGCCGGGTCGGTGCTTGGGGCTTCCTTCTTGAATGGGGGTGAGATCCCGCTCGAGGCCAGTTCAGACGCTCGTTCCGAACACGCCTGAACAGGCGACCTCTAGCTGTCCCCATCGCCTGTCTGTGGTACGGCGAATATCGTTGGTTACGAGTGGGGTGGGAGGCCTTCAGGGTTGGGGCTGTGCGGGCCCAAAGTCTGGGCTGGCGCGGGTTTGGCTCCCTACCCCCGTAGGGTATATCGAAGACCAGAGCCTTCCCGGGCTCGCTGCGACTCAACGTTCGATGGGCTCGTCCAAAACCATCGAAGTCAAGTGTGTTCGGAAACTTTCGGGGGGACGTGGTCTGACCTGCGTAAACACCAGCGTGCCCCCGACGTACCTCCCTCGGTGGCGTCCCGTGGGGGTACGAATCCGGTGATCTCTCCTCCTCAGGATTCGCCACAGAGATCAACTGCTGGTCTCGACGGAGTACGAACTACCACAGCCGGAATGTGAGAGAGCCGGCCGAACGCTGAGGAGAACCGACATGAGCATCACCCAAGCGGCCGAATCGCCCGACACCCCGCACGCCAACGACGAGCTGCTCACGATGAGGGAGGTCGCCGATGTGGTCCGCGTCCCCGTGGCCACGTTGCGCTACTGGCGTCACCTCGGGTCCGGCCCACGCAGCTTCCGTATCGGTCGAAGCGTCCGTTACTGGCGGACCGAAGTCCTGCATTGGCTCGAACAGCAGAGTAACGATCCTCAGGCATCCCGTTGAAGCTCACCTCTGCGTCCAGATGAAAGGCAGGATGGAGCATGGCCAGCATCGAGAAACGACCTCGACAGGATGGGCGGGCGTCATGGCGTGCGCACTACCGGACACCATCAGGCGAGCAGCGCAACAAGACCTTCAACCGCAAAGCCGAAGCCGAGCGGTTCCTCGCGAGCGTCGAGTCGTCGAAGAACACAGGGTCTTTCGTCGACTCGGTGCTCGCGCGGATCACGGTGGGGGACTGGGCCACACACTGGCTCGACAACCAGACCCACCTCAAGCCGTCCACCCACGAGCGGTACGCGGGGATCATCCGCGAGCACATCCGACCCAAGTGGGACCGGGTGAAGCTCGCCAACGTCTCCCATGCCGACGTGCAGAAGTGGGTAACAGCGCTGTCGAAGACCCGCTCACCCGCGACCGTCCGCAAGGTCCACCGTGTGCTCTCACTGATCCTCAACATGGCCGTCAAGGACGGACGCCTGGCCCGCAACGTCGCGACCGGCGTTAATCTCCCACGCCTGACCAAGGAGGAGCAGCGATTCTTGACCCACGTCCAGGTCGAAGCCCTAGCCAAGGCGTGCGCCCGCCCGACGGACGTGAGCAAGCATCGCCGGCTCGATGAACGCGAGAATCAGGCCTACCGGCTCGTCGTCCTGTTCCTCGCTTACACAGGCGTCCGGTTTGGCGAGATGGCCGCACTCAGAGTGAGCCGCCTCGACCTCACCCGCCGGCGCGCGACCATCGCCGAGTCCGTCACCGTCGTGCAGGGCAAGGGGCTGGTCTGGGGCACCCCCAAATCTCACGAACGCCGCCAGGTACCGATCCCACGGTTTCTCGTCGCCGAGCTGCGAGACCACATCGCCGGCAAGGAGCCCGACGACCTCGTGTTCACCGGCGTACGGGGAGGCGGGCCACTACGCGCTCCGATCTTCCGCGCCGGTTTCCATGTTGCGGCCACGGCGATCGGCATCCCTGAGCTGCACCCGCACGAGCTGCGCCACACCGCCGCCAGCCTCGCCATCGCCAGCGGCGCGGACGTGAAAGTCGTACAGCAAATGCTCGGCCATTCGAGCGCCGCGATGACGATGGATGTCTACGGGCACCTGTTCAGCGACCGCCTCGACGAGGTCGCCGACGCGCTCGACACCGCTCGATCCGAGGCTGCCCGATCCGCCGCTGCTGTTGCCAATGCTCGAAATCCTGTTGCCAAAGTGTTGCCAAACGCCGATGTGGTCGACATGGCCGCCTATAGGGCGAAAGGTAAAACCGCAGGTCAGGCGCCAAATTCGGATGGCGCCCCCGGCGAGATTCGAACTCGCGCTCCCGCCTCCGGAGGGCGGTGCTCTATCCCCTGAGCTACGGGGGCCTGCACTCGGCAAGCTGCGGCCCGGACAAGGACCGAAAGGCAATGTACCAGCGTGGCCATTGCCTCGACGCTCGCAGCGGCGCGGGCGACATTTTCGTGGTTCTATTGTCATCCCGTGCGGGCCGGTTTGTGGAGCGCGCCCGCTGAGCGGGCCGTCGTGATCATCGTCCTGCTCGTGTTGACCAGCTGTGTGCGGCAGGCTACGCCTTCTCCAGCCGAGCAGCGGAGCACGCCGCCTCCCTGGAGCGCGCCTCGGGATGCCATCTCCTACATCACAGCCGCGGGACTGAACGCGCAACCTCTCAGCAGCAGCGAGAACTCACGCGTCGTCAAGCTCCGCATCACCGTGGATGGCGCGCCGGTGGAAGTGCCGGCGTACGTGGGAATCGACCGGGTGCGAACGCTCCACGCACCGGTGCACACCCATGACACCTCAGGCGAGGTATGGCTGGAGGGCCGGGAAACCGACGCCGTCACCCTGGGACAGTTCTTCACCGTCTGGGGTGTCCGGTTCGATGATCAATGTCTTGGTTCGGCTTGCGGAGCCCTGCTGGTCACTGTCGACGGCAAAGTCAGCTCAGCTCCGCGCGAGGTGCGGCTGGCAGCCAGTCGCACCATCAACATCACGGCAACGTCCTAGGAGCACGGGCCGTTTGCATGTCCGCGGGCTGATAAGTCCGCGCATCTTGGGCCTGGTCTGGCACAGTTTCGCGATATGTCCCATACCCACGTGGCCGGCTCGATCCACGCCGATTCCACCGCGCGGGCTCCCGGCTGGCTCAGCATTCCCAGCGACGTCAACACCTTGTTACCAACCCTGTGGAGCACCGGCGTTCGCAAGGACGAGACCGGCGTCCTCACTGTGGCCGGCCTCAGTGTCGTCGATATCGCCGACCAGGTCGGCACACCTGCCTACGTGGTCGATGAGGCCGATTTGCGGGCGCGAGCCCGCGCTTTCGCAGATGCCTTCCAGGGCTGGGACGTCTACTACGCCGCCAAGTCTTTTCTCTGTACGACCGTGGCCCGCTGGGTGAGCGAAGAAGGTATAGGAATCGACGTCTGTACGGGTGGTGAGCTGGCGGTGGTGCAGCGCGCCGGGGTCGATCCGCGGTGCGTGGGTCTGCACGGCAACAACAAGAGTGTCGAAGAGTTGCGGGAGGCCATGAGTGTCGGAGTCGGAAGGATCATCGTTGACTCGTTCGACGAGATCGCCCGGCTCGGCAACCTTGCCGAAGACATGCAGATCCGGCCGCGGGTGATGGTCAGGGCAACCACAGGTGTCGAGGCACACACCCATGAATACATCGCCACCGCGCATGAGGATCAGAAGTTCGGCTTCTCCATCGCTGATGGCAGCGCCGCGGCCGCACTGCTGGCCTGCTTCCAGCACCCCTGGCTCGATCTGATCGGTGTCCACTCCCACATTGGCTCGCAGATCTTCGACGCTGAAGCGTTCGAGGTCGCGGCACGCCGTACCCTGCGGCTGCACGCCGACTTCGCAATGCAGAGAGGCGTCGAGCTGGGTGAGCTAGACCTTGGCGGCGGTTTCGGCATCGCCTACACCAGTGCCGACACCCCGTCTACGCCCGCTGGGCTGGCGGAAGATCTTCGAGGGATCATTGCTCAACAATGTTCAGCTCTTGGCATCAAGGTTCCGCACCTGTCCATCGAACCTGGCCGCGCGATCAGTGGTCCCAGCGCGTTCGCCCTCTACCGGGTCGGGACAGTCAAGCCCGTAGCGCTGGACGGCGGCGCCAGCCGCCTCTACGTCGCTGTCGACGGCGGGATGAGTGACAACATCCGGACTGCTCTCTATGGGGCCGAGTACTCGGCCACGTTGGCCTCACGCCGATCTGCGGCTCCTCCGGTGCTGGCCCGGGTGGTCGGCAAGCACTGCGAAGGCGGCGACATCCTGGTCCGGGATGAGTTCCTTCCGGCAGACATAACCGCCGGTGACCTGATCGCGGTGCCCGGCTCGGGCGCGTACAGCCGCTCGATGGCGAGCAACTACAACTACGTCCCTCGACCGCCCGTCATCGCCGTTCGTGCTGGCCAGATCTCAACACTGATCAGGCGGGAAACGATCGAAGACTTGTTGGCATTGGACGCCGGATGACCGGCATCGGCTCCCGCGGCGTCGGTATCGCGCGCTCGCCGTTCTGAGGAGGAGTGAGCGGACGCGCTTTTGTCCGCGAACGACGACGAAGTAGGCGAGTCCATAGCGCGATGCGCGGGCAGAGCCTCAAAAAATATAGTGAACAATGAGACCGCCACGATTCGGGGTCGTGGTGGTGTTGTGTAAGCGAGGTTTCCGTGACTTTGACCAGCGTGCAGCCCACATCCCTGCTTGACGTTCCGCCGGTGACACCGCTCCGGGTGGCCCTGCTCGGTTGCGGCGTAGTTGGCTCGGAGGTAGCGCGATTGATCATCGAGCAGGCTTCCGATCTGCGCGCCCGGGTGGGCCGGCCTTTAGAGCTGATCGGCATTGCGGTGCGCAATTACAACCGCAACCGCCCAGGCATCGATCCCGGGCTGTTCACCACCGACGCCGAGGAATTGGTCTCCCGAGAGGACGTCGATCTCGTGATCGAAGTCATCGGCGGGATTGAGCCGGCCCGGTCGTTGATCTTGGCTGCCCTGCGCCATGGAGCATCGGTCGTCACCGCGAACAAAGCGCTGCTGGCCGTGGACGGCGCCACACTGTTCGAGGCCGCCGAACAGGCTGGCGCGGATCTCTACTTCGAGGCTGCGGTTGCTGGCGCCATCCCGATCATCCGACCGCTCAGAGAGTCGCTCGTCGGTGACGAGATCACCTCGGTGATCGGGATCGTCAACGGCACCACGAATTACATCTTGGATCGCATGGACACCGCCGGAATGGGTTTCGCCGAGGCGCTTGCCGAGGCGCAGCAACTCGGCTACGCGGAGGCGGACCCGACGGCAGACGTCGAGGGCTTCGACGCCGCAGCCAAGGCCGCGATCCTGGCAAGCTTGGCGTTCCACACTCGAGTCACCGGCGCGGATGTCTACCGGGAGGGCATCACAGGGATCACCCCCGCTGACATCGCCTCGGCGCACGACATTGGCTGTGTGGTCAAGCTGCTGGCAATCTGCGAGCTGTCCCCACGTCTTTCCGGCGCTGTCGACCGGACGGTGTCGGTGCGGGTCCATCCGGCGATGATTCCGCGCTCCCACCCGCTCGCCGGTGTCGGCGACGCGTACAACGCGGTGTTCGTCGAGTCGATGTCTGCCGGACGGCTCATGTTCTACGGCCCTGGTGCCGGCGGGTCACCGACCGCGAGTGCCGTTCTCGGGGACCTGGTCACTGTGGCCCGGAACCGGCTCCGCGGGGCCGTCGGGCCCGGTGAGTCCAGCTACGCCGCACGCCCGGTTAGCGAAATCGGCAACGTGATGACTCGTTACCACCTCTCACTCGAGGTCGCCGACCGAGCAGGCGTGCTCGCGACCATCGCTCATGTCTTCGCTGAACACAGCGTGTCGATCGAGACCGTACGCCAGAACGGGCGGGATGTCGACGCACAGCTGGTGATCGTGACCCACCGCGCTCAAGATGCCGCGCTCAGTGCCACGGTGCGAGCATTACGAAGGCTCGACATAGTTCGCGAGGTCACCAGCGTGATGCGTGTTGAAGGGGAGTGACGTGATCCCCGAGTCCTTCATCGTGGACCGGCAGACTGCTCTCAAGCGTCGTCCCGGATACGGAGTGATCGCCCGGTACCGCGACTGGCTGCCAGTGTCCGATAGCGATCCGGTGATCACTCTCGGCGAAGGCGGCACACCGCTGGTTGCGGCCGAGAAGCTGTCGGAGATCCTGCACTGCGAGACATGGATCAAGGTCGAGGGCGCCAATCCGACTGGATCATTCAAGGACCGCGGGATGACCGTTGCGCTCAGTGTCGCCGCTGGGCAGGGTGCACGGGCTGTGGTTTGCGCCTCGACCGGCAACACGTCTGCGTCGGCCGCGGCGTACGCCGCCAGGGCGGGCCTGTCCACCATCGTGCTACTGCCCGCGGGCCGGATCGCGACCGGCAAGCTGGCCCAGGCAATCGTGCACGGTGCCAAGGTCGTGCAGATCGACGGAAACTTCGACGACTGCCTCGAGCTCGCCCGCAAGCTCGCCCAGGAGTACCCGGTCGCGCTCGTGAACTCGGTCAATCCCAACAGGATCGAGGGTCAGAAGACTGCGGCGTTCGAGGTGATCGACGAGCTGGGCGACGCACCCGACCTCCATGTGATCCCTGTTGGTAACGCCGGGAATATCTCGGCGTACTGGCGTGGTTATGGGCAGTACGCGTCGGCTGGCAAAGCGACACGAACTCCGCGGATGTGGGGCTTCCAAGCGACAGGCGCAGCCCCTCTCGTGCTTGGACATCCAGTTCTGGATCCGGAAACCGTCGCCACGGCGATTCGCATCGGCAATCCGGCATCCGCCGAGCAGGCTTTGGCTGCCCGCGACGAATCCGGTGGTCTGATCGAGGCGGTCAGCGACCAGCAGATCCTCGATGCTCAGGCATTCCTTGCCCGTGAAGAGGGCGTCTTCGTCGAGCCCGCCTCAGCTGCGGGGGTTGCGGGCCTACTTGCCAAGCACCAGCGCGGCGAAGTGGAGTCAGGTCTGCAGATCTCCATCACCGTAACGGGACACGGCCTCAAGGACGTGGACACGGCATTGTCGCGACTCGGCCCGATTCATGCCGAAGTCGTGAAAGCCGATCTGCTCGCCATTGCTACGGTCTGCGGGCTGTTGGATTAGGTCGCTCAGATGACGCTCCAAGGAGCCGATGGTGCGCCTGACCCGTCGGATCAACAGGTGCTGAGCCCTGGAGCTTCCGTGGCGGTGGAGGTTCCAGCCACCAGCGCCAACCTCGGCCCGGGCTTCGACTGCTTTGGGCTCGCCCTCGAGTGGCGGGAGCGGGTCGACCTGGCGGTGATCGAACAGGGCTATCAGATCGAGGTGTCCGGAGAAGGGGCAGCCGAGCTGCCCCGGGATGAGAGCCACCTGATCGTCCGGTCCGCGCTCGTCGGCCTCGCCGATCTTGGCGTCAGCGCGCCGGGGCTCTGGCTCGGCTGTCGCAACACGATTCCGCACGGTCGGGGCCTCGGATCTTCATCAGCGGCAATCGTCGCTGGCCTGGTGGCTGCCGCCGGACTGGCTCAGGCGTGCGTGAAGCCTGATTGGCTGCTTGGTCATGCCACTGCCATAGAGGGTCATCCTGACAATGTGGCCGCAGCGGTCTATGGAGGTTTCGTCTTGGCGTACGAGGGCCGAACTGGTGTCGGGGTGGCGCAGGGCAATGTTGACCCATCGATCGGTGCCGCCCTCTTCATCCCCGAAGGGTCGTTGGCGACTCAGGCGGCCCGCGGTCTGCTCCCCGAAACGGTCCCACACGTCGACGCAGCGGCGAACTCCGGCCGAGCAGCTCTGCTGGTCCACGCCATGGCCACTGAGCCGGAGTTGCTCTATGAGGCAACGCACGACTGGCTGCACCAGGGATATCGAGCAGCCGCGATGCCACGCTCCTACGAGCTGATGAAATCGCTACGGGGGCAGGGTTTTGCGGCAGTGATCAGTGGCGCTGGTCCGAGCGTCCTCGTGCTGGGTCGGCAGGCGGATCTGGCTGCGCTTCAAGATCAACAAGCAGCCGGATTCTCGGTACGACTCAGTGGCATAGGATCAGCCGCATCGATCCTGCAGCCAGAGCCCCCGGGGTGCTTGATCACACTGTGATGGAAAGTCCTGACGCAGGTGCTAGCCTTAGAGGGCCGACACGGTCAGGACAGCTGCGGTGACCGGCTCCCCAACCAGCCAAAGTCACAAAGTCGCACATCTGACCAAGTAGCGCCTCAAGGTCAGGTGCGACGCGGACGAGGCTTTACGGCATCCCCGTCAGCCACATCTCGAGAACAGTCGTCGCGATGCGCTGAGGACCTCAAGAAAGACCCGCTGGTCGGGGCGACAGAACCCCGCGCCATAGATGGGCACCGATGACGTGCCCGAACCGACAAGGACACACGTTGACAGAAATCGCCGAAGTGACGAGTGCCTCGCCACATGACGAAGGCACCGGCGAGCAGAGTAAGCAACTCACCAGTGATCGTCGCAATCGAAAGGGCTCGGGCCTGGACTCCATGGTCCTCGCCGAGCTGAAGCAGCTGGCAAGCTCCCTTGGAATCAAGGGCACCGGCGCCATGCGCAAAAGCCAGTTGATCGACGCCATTCGGTCCGCCCAGCGCGGTCCCGGAGCTGACGCTCCGCCGGATCAGGTCGGGAAAGACAATGGCCAGCGCAGCCCCCAGGACGACCGCGACAACCGAGACGTCGCCGGCGCACTGGATGAGCTGCAGCGAGCGCCGCGCGAGGCCAGCGACGAGCGCGAGGAGGCACAGATGCTCGAACACCCTGTACAGCCTGAGCTGGTTGCGGCGACCCAGCCCGCCAGTTCCACACCAGACCAGCGGCACGAGCCGGTCGAGACCGTCGACGACGGTCAGGTCCGCGAAGAGCGCGGGACGCCACAGGACGGTAACGACTCCCAACAGGTAT